>CAKTFF010000315.1 GCA_934553185.1 uncultured Devosia sp. | reverse complement strand
CTCGTCCCGATCGCGTTTTCCGCGCCTGGGCCGATCCTGCCATCAAAGGCAAATGGTTTGGCGATGGCACCCCGCCCAGTGAGTTCGACTTCCGCGAAGGCGGCCGTGAACTTGTGGAATCAAGCGACGGCTCCTTCGTCTTCGACGTGCGCTATCAGGATATCGTGGACAACAACCGCATCGTTTACAGCTACCACATGACCATGGGCGGTCGCCGCATCTCCGTCTCCGTCGCGGCGATCGAGCTTTTCCCCGAAGCTGACGGCACGCGCATGACGGTTACGGAACACGGCTGCTTTCTCGATGGGCTTGATACGATGGAGCAGCGCCGCCGGGGAACCGAGATGCTGATCGACTCTCTCGGTGCTGAACTGGCGCGACAGGCAGCAAACTAGCCGACTAACCCATCCTGCTTAGCTTCACCCCGCCTCAGCGCAAACAAAAAGGGCCCCGGAGGGCCCTTCGCAAAAGCCGCAGATGTCCCCTTACGGGAGCAGGGTCAGGTTCTTGGCCGAAACCTTGCCGTCCCGGCCAGTTTCAAGCTCGTAGGTCACCTTGTCGCCTTCATAAAGGCCCTGCAACCCGGAACGCTGAACGGCCGAGATATGGACAAAGGCATCTTTCTCGCCATTTTCGGGCGAGATGAAGCCAAAACCTTTAGTGGTGTTGAAGAATTTGACGGTGCCCGTGATGGTCGCCATGGGAATAAACCTCTTGATCGTTGCCGCAACGGCGGCTGAGGGTTGTGAGTCAGCTGTTTCCAGCCCCGCTTGTGCGTCCAGCTTTACCTGCAGCCAAGCGGGCGCAAGGGAAAATATGTCCGTACTCCCGCCCGAGTTCAAGGCATTTGCAGACAAAGAGAAGCCCCCGATCCAGGAGGGACTCCGGATCGAGGGCTCGGGCGCCTAGACGGCGCGGTGCAGCATGGGGCGATGCTGCAACGTCGTTTAGCCCTGTGGGCAGGTGTCGCGGTAACGCTCGCCGTTCGGACGCTCGTAGATGCAGATGTTGCTGTCGCCGTCAACGCGGCCCAGCACATTGCCGGCTGCACCACCAACGACAGCGCCAACACCCGCACCAACTGCGGTTCCGAGAACGTCACCGGTTGCGGCAGCACCAACCACGGCGCCGCCAAGTGCGCCAACAGTTGCACCCTGCTGAGTGGTGGTGCAGGCCGTCAGCGAGAGACAGGTGGCGGCGATGATCAGATACTTATGCATTGGAAACCCTCCAGGTACTATCGAGGGCTTGAATGCGGGTACCCTGTGATTAGTTCCGGGGACAATTTAACTAAAACGCAAGTTTATGCGGTGGGGCGAAACGCCAATGCCGCCACCAGCACGGCGAGCCATCCGCCGATCATGGCCACCCCGCCAAAGGGGGCCGCACCTGGGGCAAGCCCATGCCCCAACCATTCCCTGACACCCAGATCTGCGGCGAACAACAGCGTGCCCACGGCCAGCAAAGCACCCGCCAGGCCCAGCAGCCTTCCCCGCCCAGCCAGGGCTAATGCCAGAAGTGCCGGTCCATGCGCTAGACAGATCATCGCAATCGAACCGAGATTGCGCGACTCCCCGGCATGTGACGCTCCTGCTGCGGCCATGACGCCGAGAGCACCGATCAACCCTGCCGAGGCCAGCAACGCTCTTTGGCCAATTCGCTCCTGCATGCTCGCTCCTTCAGCCTCTTCCGCCCTCCGAAGCTTTCATCTAGATCACCCGGTGCGAGTAGGACAGTCATCATGAACGAGCCCATAGCGGCAGCCGGAAGCGCCGCCGATCTTTCGCTTGCGCCCGCAAGAAGCTGGAGTGCCGAACTGCGGGCTACCTTCACCCTTGCCTGGCCGCTGGTGATCGCACAACTGGCGCAAACCGCACTGACCACGACCGACGTGATCATGATGGGCTGGCTTGGCCCTCAGGCGCTTGCCGCCGGCACCCTGGCGACAACCTTCCTGATGCCCTTTCTATTGCTGGGTACAGGCATCGTCGGCGCCGTTGCGCCGCTGGTAGCCCAAGCGCGCGGCGCGCGCGACATCAAAGCTGTCCGCCGCATCGCCCGCCAGGGTTTCTGGGCCGCGATCGTGCTCGCTTGTGTGCTCATCCCTCTGATCTGGCAAATTCGCCCCATCTTCGCCTTTCTGGGGCAGGACCCGATCGCGACGACCCGCGCCGAAGACTATATTCATGTCGCCGTATGGATGCTGTTCCCGGCCCTGACCCTCATTGTCCTCCGTTCACTTCTCTCCGCCTTTGAAGCAACCAGGATCATTCTTGCGATCACTGTTGCCGGTGTCATCGTCAACGCTCTGGGCAATTATGCCCTGATCTTTGGCCACTGGGGCATGCCGCGGCTCGAACTGCGCGGCGCGGCCCTTGCCACCGTGCTCACCAATGTCGTCATGTTCGCGGTGATGCTTGCCTATGTGCTGCGTCATCGGCGCTTCAAGCGCTTTCACGTGCTCAGCCGCCTCTGGGAACCGGATTGGCCGCGGCTCAGCCAGATCTTCCAGATCGGCACCCCGATCGGGCTTACCGTGTTGGCTGAAGTCGGCCTTTTCACCGCGGCAGCCCTTCTCATGGGCCGCATCGGCACTGACGAGGTCGCAGCGCATGCAATTGCTCTTCAATGCGCCTCAATGGCCTTCATGGTGCCGCTCGGTCTTGGCATCGCCGCCACCGTGCGCGTCGGCAATGCCTACGGCCGCAGCGATCCGCAGGGCATTCACATGGCCGGCTGGACGGCGTTTTTCCTCGGCACCGGCTTCATGGCCCTGGCCAGCATTCTGTTTTTGTCCTTTGGCCCGGTGATCGTCACCTGGTTTCTTGATCCGCGCGTGCCGGAAAACAGCAATGCCCTGGCCCTTGCCGCGACCTTTCTGGTGGTTGCCGGCATTTTCCAATTGGTGGATGGCGCTCAGGTCGTAGCTGCACACGCCCTGCGCGGCCTGAGCGACACCAAGGTGCCCATGCTATTTGCCATTGTGGGATACTGGGGCATCGGCCTGCCCACATCCTGGCTGCTGGGCCTGGTGCTGGGTTGGAGAGGCTTGGGCATTTGGATTGGACTTGCGGTCGGGCTGGCCTTCGTCGCCGTGGTTCTCGTGACCCGCTTTGCCCTGCGTGAGCGCCTTGGCCTCCTGCATCCGCGTTAAAGAGAGTTGCGGCGCGGCCAGTCGGCAAAGCGGTTGCGAAACCATGTTCTTTGCCGCTTGGCATATTGGTGGGTGGCAATGGTCGCCAGAGCAATCGCCTCCTCCTTGCTCAACACCCCATCGAGCCAGTCGCTGATTTCCCGCACCCCGATCGCCTTGTTCACGGGCAAGGAGGGCTCCAGTC
>CAKTFF010000314.1 GCA_934553185.1 uncultured Devosia sp. | reverse complement strand
GAGGCAACAAGCCCCGCGACGCGCATTTCGCTGATCATGTCATAGGAGTTGTTGGCCGCGACATTGTCGGTGCCCAGAGCGACGACCACGCCCGCCTCGCGCAGTTTGACTGCCGGGCAGATGCCCTCGCGCCCGGACCGCAGACCTGCGGTAGCGTTGTATGAGACCGATGCGGCAGGTGCAGCGGCAAAGATGGCAATGTCTTCGTCGCTGAGATCGAGGCAATGGGCGGCATGGACACGGCCGGCAAAGAAGCCGTCGCGTTGGAGGGCCTGACTGGCTGTCAGCCCGTAAAGGTCCATTGTGTGTTCGTTGTCTTCCGGGCCGCAGGCCATGTGCAGGTGCAGACCCACGCCGTATTTAACGGCCATGGCCACTTCGGCGCGCACCAGGTCTTCCGAGTTGTCGACATAGGGCGCATGTGGACCAAACCACGGAATGATGCGGCCATCGGAGGAGCGCTGGCGTTCGATGAAAGCGGCGGCCCTGGCCAGCTCCTGCTCGCCCCGCTGCGTGTCGCCAAGTTGGACGATGCCATAGGCGACGACGGCACGCAGGCCGCTCTCGCCGGCCGCAGCTGCGATCTCGTCGGCGAAAAAGTATTGGTCGCAGAAGGTCGTGGTGCCCGAGAGCGCCATCTCCGCGCAGGACAGGGCGACAGCCGGACCGATATCTGACGCCACCAGCGACAGTTCAGGTTCGCGGATGGAATTGTACCAGCCATCCATGGTGAGGAGGCTCTGCCCTTCCGAGCGGCCGCGAAACAGGATCATGGCCGAATGCGTGTGGGCATTGACCAGCCCTGGCATGATCAAGTGCCCGGGCAGGGAAAGCACTTCGTCGAAGCCGCTCGCGTCCGGCACATCCGACATGGAGCCGGTGCCGGTGATCCGTCCATCAACAACACTGACCCAGCCGCGCTGGAAGGCCGTGTTCCGGGCATCGACCGTAAGAACTGCAGCGTCACGAAGAAGAAACGAGATCATGTTCCCACGGCTGGTAAAGCGGTTTACAACGGCAGATAACGCCACATATGCTGAGCATGTCAAATGCAAACACAGCCAATGTGATTAATTCATATGCCATCTGCAGGAATGCACAAGCATTTAGCAGCTGGCCGCGCAATCAGGTGGGGAATAAAGGTTGAGCTTCAATCCGTTCACGGCAGACCCGACGGTTGTTGCCCGGCTCGCGACCTATTCGCCTGACCGTGTGTCAGCCATCCAAAGCGAAGCGCAGGCTGTCGCCGAAGATGGAGTCATAAGTGCCCGGGAGGCCGAGCGGCTCGTTGCGGTTCATGGGCTGTCGGGTGTGCGAGATCTCATGCTGCTGTTGCTTGATGTCGCCAAGGCCTTTGCTCATCCGCCCATTTCCGGCTTCTTTGTCGGTGCCGTCGGGCTCGAAAGTCCAAGCGGCGATCTCTTGCTTGGCGGCAATGTGGAGTTTCCAGGCACCCATCTGGGGACGACGCTGCATGGGGAGGGGTTTGTCGCCACCCGCGCCTTCAACCGCGGTGCTGATCTAGCGGCGATTGCCATCGGCGAGGCGCATCCATGCGCCCATTGCCGACAATATCTTTCCGAGTTTGCTTCAAGCAAAACGCTGGAGCTGTTTGATCCATTGGGGCACACGCTGACGCTCGAGCAGCTCTACCCCTGGCCGTTTGATCCTGCCTATCTCGGCGCGCCCGGAGCGATCCCAACCCAGCCGGGCCAGCCAACCCTCGAACTTGAAAACAACGATGGCTCGCAGACAGCACAGCTATTGCTTGCAGCTGGGCGGCATGCCCATGCACCCTATAGCAAGTGCCCCGGCGCCGTCGTTGTTGCGCTTAAGGGCGGGCGCCTGATCGGGGGCTCCGGTATCGAAAGTGTCGCCTTCAACCCCACAATGCCGCCGCTGCAGGCGGCGCTGGTGGACCTTCTGGCAGCAGGCAGACGCTATGACGAGATCGAGCATGTTACCTTGGGCACGGCGATCGGCGGGGCTGTGGATTACACCGCCAGCACACGAGAGCTGCTCGTTCAAATAGCGCCGCGTGCCGGGCTGACGACGATCGGCTGGGCACGATGAGTGCCCTCGACTTTTCCCGCGTGTCATGGCCGGATGTGGCCGAAGCGACGGAGCAGGGGGCGCTGGCTGTTCTGGCGATTGGCGCCTGCGAGCAGCATGGCGCGCACCTGCCGCTGACAACCGATACCGACATGGCGCAAGGCGTGGCTGGACGCATTGCCGATGAGCTCGGTGCCTTGCTGCTGCCGCCCATCACCTATGGCGATGCCTGGAGCAACGAGGCTTTCCCCGGCACCTTGTCGCTGTCGCCAACAACGCTGCGCGCGATGATCGAGGACATCGGCCATGGCCTGCGCCGTATGGGTGTCCTTGGGCTGGTGATCGTCAATGGACATTTCGGCAATCGCGAACCGATCGCCCTGGCGTCGCGGGCACTGGTCAGTGCGGGGTTGCCTGTCATCGCTCTCGACTATCCCGGCCTGGAGGCGCTGGCCGAACAGCTGTGCACCAGCAAGCCTGCAGCGCCGGGTTTTTATCATGCCGACGAGGTCGAGACTGCCATCATGCTGGTGCTGCGTCCGCAGGCGGTGGATATGAGCCGCGCAGCGGCGGAATACCCGCAGTTTCCTCCCACATTCGGCATGGAGCCGATGCAACTTCGTCGTTTCAACGCGAGCGGCGTGTTCGGCGACCCTGGTCCGGCGACTGCTCACACTGGTGAAGCGCTGATCCGCGGAATCGTTGCGCAAAGCCTGCAGTTGATCGAGACCTGGCAGTCCGCTCATGCCATCTAAGAGGCTGCCATGGCCACGCTGAGCGAGGTTGCGGAGGAAGCCGGCGTTTCGCCCACGGCTGTTTCGCGCTACCTCAACAATCGTATTGCCTTGCCCGCCGCGACAGCCGAGCGCATCGATGCGGCAATTGCCAAGCTCAACTATCGTCCCAACCTTTTGGCCAAGAGGCTTTCTACCGGCCGAACCGAAGCCATTGGCCTCGTGACTCCCGAAATCTCCAATCCTTTTTTTTCCGAACTTGCCGCAGCAGTGGAAGCCGATGCGCAACGGCACGGCTATGGGGTTTATATTTCGTCCACCCAGGGTGACCGGCGGCGTGAAGTGGATGCGATCCGACGCCTTTATGACCAGCATGTAGATGGGCTGATCATGATCACGAATCAGCCCGATGACGGCACGCTGGCCGGCATGCTTGGCGATCAGCGCAACGTCGTTCTGCTCGATGAGGACGTTCCCGGTGTTTCTGTGCCGCGCGTCTTTGTTCAAAACGAGCAGGGTGCCTACCTCGCAACCCGGCACCTGATCGAGGCTG
>CAKTFF010000313.1 GCA_934553185.1 uncultured Devosia sp. | reverse complement strand
CTTGTTATAGGCGCGGATCGGCCCGACGATGGGCGCCAGCTCGGCATGTTCCTTGGAGAACTTGACGAACTCATCTGGCCCTGCCCCGCCGGCCAAAGCGGCCTCGACATACTGGAACCGCGTCTCGAGCGCGTCGAGCTTGTCCTGGGGAAGAGATGCCATCGGAAGTCTTTCGCGTGTGGAAGAGGCAGGCTTTAGGGACAACGCAGGCGCGAGGCAAGGGTTGGCGATGCATCCTGTTGCGCTCTGCCTGGAACGCCCTCTGCTCCAATCACCCACCGCCGCTGCCCTCGGACTTGATCCGAGGGCCTCTCATCACCCGTGCGAGATGTAAAGTGACCCTCGGGTCGAGCCCGAGGGAAGCAATGGTGGAGGCGGATGTATTGTGCGTCCGTTCCTAAACCGGCAGGTTCTGCCGCTCGATCCATTCCTGGAGCAGGTGGCGAATGGTGACCCCATCGGCGCCGTCGCTGAGGGCTGCGCCCACCGACATCTGGATGGGTTTCAGATCAACGTTGAGCACCAGTTCCTTGATCGGACCGACCGAGGCGGGACCCATGGACAGCCGCGTCATGCCGATGGCCATCAGCGCCAGCGCCTCCAGCGGCCGCCCGGCCAGTTCGCCGCACATGGTGATGGGAATATTGTAGCGCCGCGCGGCATCCACCACCATGCGAATGGCGCGCAGCCGCGGCATGCCGATCGGATCATAATTCTTGGCGACACGCGGATTTGCGCGATCGGACGCGGTGAGGAACTGCACCAGGTCATTGGAGCCGATCGACACAAAGTCCGCCTCAGGCAGAAGCTGATCGAGCTCGAACAGCAGCGATGGCACTTCCACCATGACGCCCAGTTCAAGGCGGCTCGGGATGGCTTTGCCCTGACGGCGCAGGCGCTCGACTTCCTTTTGCACCACCATCTTGGTCTGCATGAACTCAAAGGTCTCGGTGACCATCGGCACGAGGATCTTGAGCGGCCGCCCGTCTGCCGCCAGCAGCAGCGCCCGCACCTGGGTGCGGAGGAGTCCCGGCCGCTCAAGGCCGAGCCGAATAGAGCGGAATCCCATGGCCGGATTTTCTTCCGCCATCGAGCGCTGATAGGGCAGAACCTTGTCGCCGCCGATATCGAGGAGGCGGAACACCACCGGCCGCTCGCCGGCAATTGCCATGGCCTCGGCGTAAAGGTCCTGCTGTTCCTGAAGGCGCGGCAGCTTGCTGGCGATCATGAACTGCAGTTCGGTGCGGAACAGGCCAACGCCAGCAGCGCCCGTATCGTCCAGCATGGGCAGGTCGGCCACCAGCCCCGAATTGTGCAGCAGCGTGATCGCCACCCCGTCACGCGTTACCGAGGGACGATGGCGCAACGCGGCGAAATGGGCGCGGCGCTTCGCGGAAAGGCGCACCTTGTCGATATAGGCCTGCTCGATATCGGGCGTGGGACGGAGGTGGACGACTCCAGCCGGACCATCGAGGATAATGTCATCGCCCGTTTCGCACATCGACACGATCGATTGCGCCTGCCCCACGGCAACCAGGCCCAGCGACCGCGCCACGATCGCCACATGGGCGGTGGTGCCGCCTTCTTCGAACACCACGCCGCGCAGCTTGGTGCGGTCATATTCGAGCAGTTCGGCCGGCCCCATATTGCGAGCAACCAGAATGGCATTGTCGGGCAGGTCCTTGCGGCCCAACGCCTGACCGTCCCCCGTCAGCACCCGCAGCAGCCGGTTGGCCAGATCATCGAGATCATGCAGCCGGTCGCGAATATAGGGGTCGGTCTGGCGCATCATGCGGGCGCGGGTATCGTTCTGCACCCGCTCGACCGCTGCCTCGGCGGACAGGCCATTGTCGATCGCTTCGGTCAGCCGATGCACCCAGCCGCGGTCATTGGCGAACATGCGGTAGGTTTCAAGGATTTCGCGATGATCGCTGCCGCCCGCCATGTCGCCATGGTCGAGCATGACGTCGATCGATACGCGCATTTTTTCCAGCGCCGTTTCAAGCCGCAGCTTTTCGGCCTCGGTGTCCTCGGCAATGAAATTGGTGACCACGACGCGCGGATCGTGGAGCACCACGCTGCCAAGGGCGATGCCATCGGTGAAGCTGACGCCCGAGAACATGCGCGGCCGCCTGAGATCGATATCGGAGCCCGGCTTGATCAGGTTGTCGAAGTCCGAGGTGGCGATCATCTCGGCCAGAATCGTGGCCGTGGTCAGCATGGCCTCGGTTTCGTCCTCGCCATAATGGCGCCGCTCGGCATTCTGCACCACAAGAACGCCCAGCGTCTGCCCGGCGCGCAGCACCGGCACGCCGAGAAAGGCGTTGAGCCGGTCTTCCCCTGTTTCCGGGCGATACGCAAAGCTGGGATGGGCCGGCGCGTAATCGAGGCTGAGCGGTTCGGCTTCAGCGGCAATCAGGCCCACCAGCCCCTCGCCCAGCCGCAGGGTGGTCATATGCACCGACTCGGCAGCCAGCCCCTTGGACGCAAACAGTTCAAGCGCGCCATCGTCGCGCAGAACATAAAAAGAGCAGACATCGGCCCGCATATTGGCGGCGATCAGGCCGACGATCTTGTCGAGCCGATCCTGCGAGGCCAGCGGCTCCGCCATGGTTTCGCGCAATTGCCGCAGCAGCACCCTTGGGCCGCCGATAGTCGTCCCCATACTTCCCCGGGCAGCCCGCAAAGCCGCCCCCCTCCATCGGACGCGGCCCCCGCCTTCCGGCCGGAACTATGCGTCCTTCTTGTCCAATCCGTAATACGTATGGAGCGCGCGAACCGCAAGCTCGGCATATTGCTCGTCGATTAACACCGAGGTCTTGATTTCCGACGTGGTGATCAGCTGAATGTTGATGCCCTTGTCCGCCAAGGCCTTGAACATGGAGGAAGCAACGCCTGCATGCGAGCGCATGCCGACGCCCACCACCGACACCTTGGCGCCACCCTTGGAGCCCGACAGGCGGCCATATTCTATTTTATCGTCGGCATTTTCCAGCGCCTTGATGGCCTTGTCATATTCGCTATCGGGCACGGTGAAGGTGATGTCGGTGGTGGCGCCATCGTCGGCGATGTTCTGCACGATCATGTCCACCACGATCCCTTGATCGGCCAGAGTGCCGAACACGCCCGCGGCAACGCCCGGATTGTCCTTGACGTCGCGCAGGGTGATCTTGGCTTCCGCCTTGGCGAGCGTCACGCCCGAAACGATCTGCTTTTCCATGATCTCATCCTCATCGCAAACAAGCGTTCCGGGCACGCCGGGCATTCCATCAGGCGCCAGCTGGGGCGCGTCGGGGTCGTCGAAGGTGGAGCGGACCAGAAGCCGCACCTTGTGCGCCATGGCCATTTCC
>CAKTFF010000312.1 GCA_934553185.1 uncultured Devosia sp. | reverse complement strand
CGCGTCCTTCACGATTTCGGCGGCCTCTATAACCCATAATCCCCGCTAAGACCAGATTCTGGCGGGATCGTGTTGTGGGCCCTCAAGCCGCCACGCGCCGCGGCCTTCCGAGCCCGAAAAGGTCGGCGATCAGCAGGATCACGCCCAGAGTGATGGCAACATCGGCAATGTTGAAGATATAGAAAGACCAGGTGCCCCAGTGGAGGTGGAAGAAGTCCGCCACCGCCCCATAGATCAGCCGGTCCACGGCATTGGAGAGGGCGCCGCCGATGCAGAAGGCCAGGCCCAGCCGGATCAGCGCGGAGTCGGCTCGCACCCACCACACGGCCAGCGCCACGATCGCCACCAGCATCACCGCGCCGAGCGCCCAGACCGGCATGCTGTCGAACAGGCCATAGGAGATGCCGGTATTCCAGACCAGCACATAGTCGAAAAAGTCGGTGACGCGCAGCACCTCGCCGCCCCGCCAGCCGGTCATGGCAAAAGGCACATAGCTCGAAAAGATTTCGACGCATGGCGCCGCGCCCACCGCGATGCAATCGGCCGAAACCTGAAACGCCTTGTGCGCCCGGTCGAGGCCAAAAGCTAGAATGGCCATGGTGAGCGAAATATAGACCGATGGGGTGGCGAGGTCGCGCAGGTTCATGCCGAGTGCCTTTCACCCGATTTTGCAGTCGTCACCCTCCCCCCTGCGGGGAGGGTCAGGGTGGGGGAAGGCTGGCCCGGAAATGCGGGCTCTCCCACCCCCTCCCAACCTCCCCCGTTCAGAGGGAGGTGCCGTCCGGTGACTGGGGAAAGATGCGGTAAAATATCCACGACCAAGCTTAAAGCCCCGCCGCCGCGCGTTCGCGCAGGGCTTGGGCATCGCGCAGGGTCACGTCAGGGAATTGTGGATCGCTGCCCACTTCGGGCAATATCTTCCACGAGCGGGCACAGCGCGTGCCTTGGGCCGGAGTGAAACGGACGGCAACGCCCGGCACCTCGTCGATGCGGAACGTGTCAGCCTCAGCCGCAGTCTCTGTCATCACATCGATATGCGAGGTGATAACAATTTCAGCCAGGTCGATGCCACTCACAGCCTCGGCCAGATCGGCATCGGTGATGTAAACCACCGGCGCGGCCTCGAGCGAAGAGCCGATCACCTTGTTGCGGCGCTCAATCTCCAGAGCACCGGTCACCACGCGGCGCACCGCCTTGATCTTTTCCCACTTGGCGGCGAGGCCCTCGTTCAGCCACTCGCGCGGCACTTCGGGGAAAAGCCGCAGGTGAACCGAGGAGCCATCCTCGGGATACCGCTCGAGCCAGACTTCTTCCATGGTGAAAACTAGGATTGGCGCCAGCCAGGCCGTAAGACAATCGAACATCTGATTGAGTACGGTGAGCGACGCGCGGCGCTTTGTGGAGCTCAGCGGGTCGCAATAGAGCGCGTCCTTGCGGATGTCGAAGTAGAAAGCCGAAAGCTCGATATTCATGAAGTTGGTGAGCAGCGTCACGATGCGCCGGAAGTCGTATTCCTTGTAGGCGGTGCGCACCTGGCTGTCGAGCTGGACCAGGCGATGCAGGATCAACTGCTCGAGTTCCGGCATCTCGGCAAAGCTGACCGCATCTTCGGGCTGGTAATGGGCGAGATTGCCCAGCAGCCAGCGCAGGGTGTTGCGCAGCTTGCGATAGGAGTCCACCGTGGTCTGGATGATCTCCTTGCCCAGCCGCAGGTCTTCTGAGTAGTCGGACGAGGCGACCCAGAGGCGCAGGATATCGGCGCCATATTGCTTGATGATGTCCTGCGGGGCGACGGTGTTGCCCAGCGACTTGCTCATCTTGCGCCCTTCGCCATCCATGGTGAAGCCATGGGTGAGGACGCTGTCATAGGGCGCATGGCCATTGGTGGCGCAGCTTTCGAGCAGGCTCGAATGGAACCAGCCGCGATGCTGGTCGGAGCCTTCGAGATACATCGAGGCCGGGAACTTCAAATGCGGCCACTTTTGTTTGTTGCGCAGCACGAAAGCGTGGGTCGAGCCGGAATCGAACCAGACGTCAAGAACGTCGGTGACCATCTCGTAGTCGTCGGGATTGTAGCTTGCGCCCAGATAGCGCGCGGCAGCGCCGGGCTTGTACCAGGCGTCAGCGCCCTCTTCCTCAAAGCTCTGGGCAATGCGGTGGTTGACCGCGTCATCCTTGAGAATGTCCTGGGTGTCCTTGTGAACAAACACGGTGATCGGCACGCCCCATGCCCGCTGGCGCGACAGAACCCAATCGGGACGATCAGCGATCATCGAGCGAAGCCGGTTCTGTCCAGCGGCTGGGTAGAATTTAGTGGCGTCGATGGCGCTCAAGGCACGGGCGCGGAGGGTGTCGCCTTCTGTTTCGCCGATCGCGCGATCCATATACACGAACCATTGCGGTGTATTGCGGAAGATCACCGGCTTCTTGGAACGCCAGGAATGGGGATAGGAGTGCTTGACGCGGCCGCGGGCCACCATGGCGCCCCGCTCGGCCAAAACCGCGATGACGCGATTGTTGGCGTCGCCCTTCTTGCCATTGTCGTCGATGACGCGCGCGC
This sequence comes from uncultured Devosia sp., assembly GCA_934553185.1. Lineage (GTDB taxonomy): Bacteria > Pseudomonadota > Alphaproteobacteria > Rhizobiales > Devosiaceae > Devosia. Next base: position 795 of record CAKTFF010000312.1, on the reverse strand, counting down.
CCTCGAACCCGGGCGCCTGGTCGGTGTAGCGACCGTCATCCCCGACAACATAGGGAATGGCCGTATCGACGCCGCGCTCACCCAGGAGGCGGGTGGAGTTCATCCAAATTTCGAAGTCGTCGAGACCGTGGCCGGGAGCGGTATGGACAAAGCCGGTGCCGGCATCGTCGGTGACGTGCTCGCCGTCGAGGAGAGGGACATCGAAGGTGTAGCCGCCGTCCATCCCGCGCAGGGGGTGGGCGCAGGTGATGCCGGCCATATCCTGGGCTGACACGTCAGCACGTCTTTCAAAGGCTTCGACCTTGGCCTTGGCGAAGACTTCCGCTGCCAGCTTGTCGGCGATGATGTACTTTTCGCCTACCTTGGCCCAATTCTCAGCCGGCGCATGGGTGACCTCGTATAGGCCATAGGCGATCTTGCCCGAATAGCTGATGGCACGGTTGGCCGGAATGGTCCACGGCGTGGTGGTCCAGATAACAACGGATGCGCCCGCAAGTTCAGGCGAGACATTCGCCCCAAGCTGGATGGCCTTCTCGTTATGCGCCCTTAGATTGTGGTTGTTTGCACCCGCATCTGTGGCGCCGGGCGTCAGCTTTACCGGGAACTTCACCCAGATCGTGTCGCTCTCGTAGTCCTGATACTCGATCTCGGCTTCGGCCAGCGCCGTGCGTTCCACCACCGACCACATCACCGGCTTGGAGCCGCGATACAGCTGGCCGCTCGTGGCCACCTTCATCAGCTCGCGCGCGATCTGGGCTTCGGCGTCAAAGCTCATGGTGAGATAGGGATTGTCCC
>CAKTFF010000311.1 GCA_934553185.1 uncultured Devosia sp. | reverse complement strand
GCCCTTAGGAGATCCAGCATGCTCGCAACGCTGATCGTCGTCACGATTGCCGCTTCCCTCCTCGGCACCGGCATCACGGCCGCGGGCGTGTTCTTCCCCGCTTTTATCGTCAAGGACGGCGAAAAGACCCATACCGCGCGCGTGTTCGGCCTTTATGCACTCGCCCGGTCGGTGCCGCTGCTGCTGGTGATCCTGTGGGCCGCCTTCCAGGCCAATGGCATGGTGCTGATCTGGCTGGGCGCCCTCTCAGGCCTCATCCAGCTCGCCGATGCCGCTGTGGGCACCCAGACCGGCAAGCCGATTGCCATCTGGGGCCCGCTCGTGGTCAGCATCGTGCAATTGGCAACGGTGCTGCTGGCGATCCTCTTCGGCTAGCTACTCCGCCGCCGTCCGCGCCCCAGTGCCGAACTTGCGCTCGATATAGTCGGCCACCATCACCTTGAACTGATCGGCCACATCGTGGCCGCGCAGGGTTGCCACCTTCTGCCCATCGACGAACACCGGTGCAGCCGGGCTTTCGCCCGTGCCGGGCAGCGAAATGCCGATATTGGCATGCTTGCTTTCCCCCGGCCCGTTGACGATGCAGCCCATCACCGCCACCGAAAGCGTCTCGACGCCGGGATAGCGCTCGCGCCACTCCGGCATTGATACGCTGAGGTGATCCTGGATGTCCTTGGCCAGGTGCTGGAACGTGTTGGAGGTGGTGCGGCCACAGCCGGGACAAGCCGCCACCACCGGCAGGAACTGACGGAACCCCATGGTCTGCAGCAGCTCCTGCGCCACCTTGACCTCGGTTGTCCGGTCCCCGCCCGGCTCGGGCGTCAGGGAAATGCGGATCGTGTCGCCGATCCCCTGCTGCAACAGAATTCCCAGGGCTGCCGAGGACGCCACCACGCCCTTTGTGCCCATTCCAGCCTCGGTCAACCCCAGATGCAACGCATAGTCGCAGCGTGCCGCCAGATCCTGATAAACCGCGATCAGGTGCTGAACGTCGGAAACCTTGGTGGAAAGGATGATCTTGTCACGCCCCATGCCCAGCTCTTCGGCGCGGCGGGCGCTCAGAAGCGCCGACTGGATGATCGCCTCGCGCTGCACCGCCGCCGCCGAAATCGGCGCTGCCGACTGGGCGTTTTCGTCCATCAGCCGGGTCAGCAATTCCTCGTCGAGCGACCCCCAGTTCACCCCGATCCGCACCGGCTTGCCATATCGGTTGGCGATGTCGATCAGCGTTGAAAACTGCGTGTCGCGCTTGGCCTTGAAGCCCACATTGCCCGGATTGATGCGATACTTGGCCAGCGCTTCGGCACAGGCCGGGTGGTCGGTTAGGAGCTTGTGCCCGATATAATGAAAGTCCCCCACCAGCGGCACGTCATAGCCCAGGATGGCCAGCCGATCGCGAATGATCGGCACAGCGGCAGCCGCCTCGTCGCGATCCACGGTGATACGAACGATCTCCGACCCCGCCCGCGCCAGCGCCATCACCTGACGCACCGTGGCGTCGATATCGGCGGTATCGGTATTGGTCATCGATTGGACCACCACCGGGGCGCCTCCGCCAACCAGCACGCCCCCGACATCGACACCAACAGATCGCCTGCGCATCAGCGGCCCAGCCATCACAACACCTCTGGATTTGTGTCACCACAAATAGAGATCGCACCGTACCGGCGCAACACTGCCGCTTTATGACCGCCCATAATCGGGGAATTAAAATAGTTTATTGCTGAGAACGCCCTTTGGTGCTCATCTTCGCCCGACGCAGGAGAATGAACATGGATGTGCAATTCGAGGCGCTGCGCGCCACGCTGCGCCGTGCCGAGCGGGACGGCGCCGCCAGAACAACGGATGTGGACGATATCCGCATCAACATCCCCGCCCTTGCTGACCAGCAGAGGGCATTCATGGCCCGGCAGCTGGCGCACCGGCTGGCCATCGTGAAAAGCGACATCGAAGTGCTTGAGCAGATGCGGGCCGAATACCGGAACGGCGGGCTCGATAATCAGAGCGTGGGCAAACTGGTGGAAACGCTGGAATTTCTGGCGGCTGACCTTCAGTCCTGCCAGCGCGATCTTCTAGCCGCCCAACCGCAAAACGTACATGCCTGAAGCGGCTGACACGACCAAGCCCCTGGTAGACGATTAAACGCAACGATGTGATCGGGGCATCTTGAACCGGAGCGGGGATACACCATTTATGAGCCATGATCACCATGCTCCTCCCCCGCCTCGTCCTCTTCCGTAAAGAAGTCGTCCAGCTCTGGAAGGCTTTATGGTCGCCCCATACCCCGCTTTACCTCAAGGCCGCCACCTTGTTTGTGGCCTTCTATCTGGTCAACCCGATCGACATCATTCCCGATGTCCTGCCCATCCTGGGCTGGGCCGATGACGTGATCCTGGTGCCGATGATGGTCAGCTGGATCGTGTCCCGCCTTCCCGTGCCGGTCAAGGCTGACCTGCGCGAGCGCAACGCCCGCACCATCGACGGTCGCGCCCGCCGCCTCTAAGCACTCTGTCCCGGCATGCGCCGGGACCGCTTTTGGGCCCTGTTAGGCGCTCAGGGCAACGGCTTCGGTCTTTGCCCTTTCGCCGTTGCATTCAACAAGCTTTAGCTCGATGTCTGAAATGGTTTCGGCCATCTGCCCCGGCTCGACCGGCTTGGCGAAGTAATAGCCCTGGAACAGCGCGCAGCCTGCACGGTGCAGATAGCTGATCTCTTCGGCCCGCTCCGCCCCTTCCGCCAGCACCCGCAGCCCAAGTCCCTTGCCCAGGGCAATCACCGCATTGCTGATCGCCTGGATTTCCGGCGAAGTGTCGATATGGCTGACAAACTCCCGGTCGATCTTGAGCTTGTCGAAGGGCAGTTTGCGCAGATAGCTCATGGACGCATAGCCGGTGCCGAAATCATCGATGGCAATGGACAGGCCCATGTCGTTGAGCCGCCCGAAAACCCGTCTCGTGTGATCGTAGTCGGCCATGGCCGCGCTTTCGGTCAGCTCGATCTCAAGCAGGCTCGGATCGATACGGGCGTCGGCGATGGATTCTGATAAGAGACCGAGCAGATGGGGATCAAGGAACTGGCGGGCTGACAGGTTCACCGCCACCTTGAGCGGGCTTGCCAGCTGACCCTGCCAGCGGCCGACCTGGTTGCAAGCCTCCCTGATGGCAAAGCGGCCGATGTCGTTGATGAGGCCGGACTGCTCGGCAGCGGGAATGAAGGCACCCGGCGACACGAGGCCGCGCTCGGGATGCCGCCAGCGGATCAGCGCCTCGGCGCCTGTTGTCATGCCGCGGTCGAGATCGACCACCGGCTGGAAGTGGAGTTCGAACTGCTCTTCCTTGAGGGCGTGACGCAGTTCCTGCTCGAGAACGAACCGCTCGCGGGCCGC
>CAKTFF010000310.1 GCA_934553185.1 uncultured Devosia sp. | reverse complement strand
CGCCCAGAGCCCGCCGAACCGCTGGCGATCACCGACCAAAGGTCCGACGAGGACAAGGCGGCGGGGTAGGGGGCACTCGACACAATCACCACTGTGTTGTGAGCCCCCGATATCTCCTACCCACCGGCGCTTCCCTCGGGCTTGACCCGAGGGTCACCCGCAACACGGCACAAGCGGAGACAGACCCCCGGATCAAGTCCGGGGGAAGCGACTGTGGGCTGGAAGAGCTTTGTTCCCTTCACGCCGCTCCTCATAAGAAAGGCCCGGGATTGCTCCCGGGCCTTTTTCTTGCTGCTGAACCAACAAGTTAAACCTGCTGAACGGCCTCGACGCCCGGCACGAAGTGGCGGAGGAGGTTCTCGATGCCGCTTTTCAGCGTGGCGGTAGAGGAGGGGCAGCCCGAGCAGGCGCCCTGCATATGGAGGAAGACGGTGCCTTCGCGGAAGCCCTTGAAGGTGATGTCGCCGCCATCCATGGCCACGGCCGGTCGAACGCGGGTGGCCAGCAATTCCTTGATCACTTCCACGGTTTCGCTGTCTTCGTCTTCAAAAAACTCGTCGACCTCGTCGAAATTGGCAACCTCAACGCCGCCTTCGACCACCACGGGCTTGCCGGACAGGAAATGGTCCATGATCACGCCCAGAATGGCGGGCTTGATATGGGCCCAATTGGTTTCGTCCTTGGTGACCGAAATGAAGTCAGAGCCCAAAAACACGCCGGTCACGCCGGAAATGGAAAAAAGCCCTTGCGCCAGCGGCGAATTACCAGCTGCTTCAACCGAGCGGAAATCGCGCGGCTCACCCACCAGAACGTCGCGCCCAGGCAGAAATTTCAGAGTTGCCGGATTGGGCGTGGCTTCGGTCTGGATGAACATGGGAGCGCCTGAGAAGGGATTAGAACGCTTCTAAAATAGTGTTTTGCCCTGAGGATGCAAGGGGGATCTCGGACAAGCCAGCCTCGCGTGGCACTGAAGCGCGGTAAGCACCGCGCAGCACCTCACCCTTAACGGGGGAGGTTGGGAGGGGGTGTGGTTTAGCCCCCAATATTGGGGCCAAACATCCCCCACCCTTGATCCCTCCCCGCAAGGGGGGAGGGTGTCGACTGCCAAAATCACACTCAACAAATCGCGATGATTTCCTCGTCGCTCATGCGGCCCGGAACAATGGTCACGGGGATGGACAGCGTATTGGCGCGACCCGCGAAATAGGTCACCAGCGGTCCGGGGCCTTCACCCGAGGTTGAGGCGGACAGAACCAGGATGGCGATGTCGTCATCGGCGGCGATCAGGTCTTCGATCTCTTCGGCCGGTTCACCCTCGCGCACCACCGATTCGCTGCGCACATCACCAAGGTCGCGAATGCGCGCCAGGCGCCGGTCGAGATTGCGCTCGGCGTCTTCCACCGCTTCGGCCCGCAGCACGTCTTCGACGCCCAGGCCAATGAATTCGGGCTTGGGAATCACGGTCATCAGCACCACGGTGCCGCCCGTGCGCTTGACGCGCCAGGCCGCAAAGGTCAGCGCGCGATCGCATTCAGGGGTCTCGTCGATGATGACGAGGAATTTCCGCCGGTATTCGGTCTGGGAAACCATGGGCGCTCCTTAGCGGATGAAGCCGACAATGTTGCGGATATCGGCCATGATGGGCTGGGCAATGGCACGGGCACGATCGGCACCGCCGCGGAGGATGCGGTCCATCTCGCCCCGATCGGCCACGAGGCGCTTCATTTCGTCGGCAATGGGCGACAGCACCTGGACGGCCAGGTCGGCCAAAGCTGGCTTGAACTTGCCCCAGCCCTGACCGCCGAACTCGGTCAAAACATCATCGGCGGAGCGGTTGCTCAGGGCGGCATAGATGCCGACGAGATTTTCGGCCTCGAGCCTTCCTTGGAGTCCTGCGGCCTCGCTGGGCAAAGCGTCGGCGTCGGTGGTGGCGCGCTTGATCTTTTTGGCGATGAGATCGGCATCGTCCATCATGTAGATGGTGGAAAGGTCCGAGGCGTCGGACTTGCTCATCTTTTTGCCGCCATCCTTGAGCGACTTGACGCGCATGGCCGGGCCGGTGGCCAGGGTTTCGGTGATGGGGAAGAAATTCTCATCACGACCAAGAGCCAGGATTTGCTTGCGGAAATCGTGGTTGAACTTCTTGGCGATGTCGCGCGTCAGCTCCAGATGCTGCTTCTGGTCTTCGCCGACCGGCACGCCGGTGGCCTTGTAGAGGAGGATATCGGCGGCCATCAGCGATGGATAAGCAAACAGCCCCAGCGACACGTTTTCCGAGTTTTCGCCGGCCTTGTCCTTGAACTGGGTCATGCGGGCCATCCAGCCCATGCGCGCCACGCAGTTGAAGATCCAGCTCAGCTCGGCATGTTCCATGACCTGCGACTGGTTGAAGATGATCGACTTGTTCGGATCAACGCCCGCGGCGATGTAGGCAGCAGCGATTTCATAGGTCCAGCGCTTGAGGTCCTCGGGCTCCTGCCACACGGTGATGGCATGCATGTCCACCACGCAATAGATGGTTTGGTGCGTGTCCTGCAGCGGCACGAAACGGCGGATGGCGCCAAGATAATTGCCCAGGTGAAGGTCACCGGACGGCTTGATGCCGGAAAAGACGCGGGGCGTGAAAGTCATGGATGGGCCTGAATTCGCAGTAGTCGCGCTGTTTTATAGCTCAAGTCGCCGAAAGCAAACCGGGTTCTCAAAGCCCTCATGGTGAGCGCCGCCGCCGCAAGCGTCCAAGCAGCAATCCCAAGGGCTGGGCGCCCGAGACATGCACCAGCGTGAAATAAACCACCATGCCGAAGCCCACCAGCACGGCCAGGACGCCAACCTGTTCCCAAAGCGGGGCAGGGGTGGCGAGGTGATGGGCGCCGCGAGCGGCCAGCCCGAACAGCACCGCGCCCATGATCGCGCTGATCAGGAGAATCAGCCCATGCTTGCGCCATTCACTGCCCGAAAGAGCGAAGTGTCCGCGACGGTGGAGAAACAAGCCCAGCAGCACGGCATTGAGCCAGGCGGATACCGCGGTCGCAATGGCGATGCCCACATGAACAAGGCTCGGGAACAAAAGCAGCGACAGGCCGATATTGGCGACAACCGAGAGCCCGGCGAAAATGGTGGGGGTCAGCGTGTCTTCGCGGGCAAAATAGCCCGGCTGCAGCACGCGGATCAGCACATAGGCGGGCAGGCCGGTGGAAAAGGCGATCAGCGCCTGTGCGGTCTGCTGGGTCGCCAGCGCATCAAAGGCGCCACGTTCGAAAAGGATGCGCACAATGGGCTCGGCCATGGCAATCAACGCTGTCGCTGCCGGCATGGACAGCAGCATGGCGACCAGCAGCGATTGGTCCTGGGTGGCGCGCGCTTCGGTGTCGCGCCCGCCCTTGAGG
>CAKTFF010000309.1 GCA_934553185.1 uncultured Devosia sp. | reverse complement strand
TGCTCGAAACCGGCATGGGCGGCACCTATGACACCACCAATGTGGTCAAGCAGCCGCTGGGCACGATCATCACCCCCATCGACTACGACCACCAGGGCTTTCTCGGCAACACGCTGAGCGAGATCGCCGCCAACAAGGCCGGCATCTTCAAGCGCGGCAGCAAGGCGGTGATCGGCCTGCAGCAACCGGAAGCCCGCGACGTCCTTGACCGTGCCGCCCGGCGCCTGGGCATCACGCCGATCTGGCAAAGCGAGGACTTCCACGGCGCCGAGCAGGATGGGCGGCTGGTTTATCAGGATGAAGCGGGCTTGGTTGACCTGCCCCCGCCCGCGCTGCTGGGAGCGCATCAGTTCGACAATGCAGCCCTCGCCATCGCCGCCACCCGCCACTTCGCTTTGCCGGTGGACAACGAAGCACTGGCGCGCGGCCTGCGCAGCGTCCGCTGGCCGGCCCGTCTTGCCCCTCTGCAGGGCAAGCTGCGCAACCGCCTGCCCCCCGGCGCCGAACTCTGGCTCGATGGCGGCCACAACGCCCATGGCGCCCGCGCGCTCGCCCAGGCCATGACTGACATGAACCAGGCCCGCCCGGCGCCTTTGGTGCTGATCATGGGCATGATGAACACCCGCGCCCCGGCTGACTTCCTCGCGCCCTTCCTCCCCCTGTCGCCGCTCGTGCTGACCCTCGACATCCCTGGCGAAGCCAACGCCCACCCCGCCAGCCTCATCGCCGCCGAAGCGAAAAAACTCGGCCTGGCTTCGCGCCCCATGCGCTCGATCACCGCCGCCCTGCACGCGGCTGGGCAAGGTGAAAACCCCCGCGTCCTGATCTGCGGCTCGCTCTATCTCGCCGGCCATGTCCTGGCCAAAAACGGCACGCCGCCCGACTAGGGCATCTTGGATTCGGGCTCCGTCTCATCCACCCACCACCGCTGCCCTCGGGCTCGACCCGAGGGCCACCCGCCGCTTGCGCCGAACTGATGGAGACCCTCGGGTCGAGCCCGAGGGCAGCGATTGTGGAGTGGAGGCATCGAGCCCACAAATCCCCCACAAACAAAAACCGCCGGATCGCTCCAGCGGTTTTGCACAAACAAAGCTTGCGGCAGGTTTACGCCGCGTGGCCTTCGAGCCACTTGGTAAGGCCGGCCTTGGGCGTGCCCGCACCGATCTTCATGTCGGCAGCTTCCCCGCCCTTGAACAGGATCATGGTGGGGATGGAGCGAACGCCATACTGGCTGGCAATGCCCGGGTTCTCATCGACATTGAGCTTGACGATCTTGACCCGTCCGGCCAGTTCGGTCGAAAGCTCGTCGAGCACGGGGGCGATCGCGCGGCACGGTCCGCACCACTCCGCCCAGAAATCCACGAGAACGGGCTCTTTGGAATTAAGGACTTCCTGGCCGAAATTGGCGTCGGAAACGTGACTGGTCATGGTTGAATGCCTTTAGTTGAAAGCAGCGGTGGTCTGTGCGCCTAAAGCTGGGAAGAGTCCAGACGTGCCGCAAGAACACTCACCGCAAGGTGAAGCCCTCTGCCCCCGCCGCCAGCATGTCCGGCGGCAGAAACATCAATGATTCCGGCTGCGTCCACAATATCGCCGCGCGCACCTGTTGTCCGGGGAAAAGCTGTTCTGCAACCAGTGCATATAATCCCAGCTGAACCAGGTAGTTCCCTGGCACGCCAGCCGGTTCGTTCGGCGCATGGCGATCCGATTTATAATCGATTACCAGCACGCCCGCACCATCCACGACGAGCCGGTCGATGCGCCCCGCCAGCCTGATCGGCTCCCCGTCCCGCGTGGCGGGCACGAGAAAGGGCACTTCCGCGCGGCTGCTCTGGCCGAACAGCGGCTTGAGCTCTGCCCGCCCGAGAATGGACAGGGCCTTGGCGCCGAGCCTTTCGTGCTGCGCCTCATCCCCGGGCAGCAGCGCCGCCAGGGCCTTTGGCAGCACCTGAGGCCAAACCGATGGGTCGAGCTTGGCCAGATGCTGCAGCAGGGCATGGAGCGCAATGCCCTCCCTTCGCGCCGCGTCGGCATCGCGTACCTGTTCGGCTAGGCTCTCCAACACCCGAATCGGCGCGATGTGGCCGCGTGCCGTCGAAGGGCTGACGATCGGCTCGGTCGAGGGCTCGGGCGCAGGGGGCAGATGCAGCGGTTCGGCATGGTGGGCTCCCGCCTGGTCGTGCCCCTGCGCCGGCAGTGGCGCAATGCGCTCCCGCGGATAAACAAGCGCTGTTTCGCGCCCCTCTTCCACCACGCTTTCGGCATGCGGCCGCAAGGCATCGTCGATCGCCTGGTACCACGATCCGGCCAATTGCTTGCCGGCATCCGATCCCGGCGTCAGCGCCCCCGTCACATAAAGCTCGTCCTCGGCGCGGGTCATGCCCACATAAAGCCGCCGCCAGTATTCAGCGAGAATATTGCCGTCCACCACCTGCTTGTGCGGCAGGGTGGTTTCGAGATGCCCCGCCTGCCCGGAGGCATGGATCAGCAGCGGTCCCGGCGCTTCGGCCAGCAGGTAAACCGGCTTGCTCACCATCTGCCCGCGCGGTTTGCTTGCCGCATCGGCGAGAATCACGATCGGCGCCTCGAGCCCCTTGGCGCCATGCACGGTCATCACCCGCACGCCGGCGCCCGCCTCGGCCAGGTCGCGCTTGATCGTGCCGGAGCGGCGGCGCATGGCGACAACAAAGCCCTGCAGCGATGGCTGGCTGGTTTGTTCGTGGTCGAGCGCGATGCTGAGGAGCTCTGCCAGAACGTCGTCGACCTCGTTGCCGAGCCGCTGGTGAAAGCGCCGCAACCCGCCCTCGGCATACAGCACCTGCGCCAGAAACTCGAACGGCCGCTCGAAGTCGAGATCGCCCCGCCACCGCGCCAGCCGCTCATGCGCTTCCCGGCAGGGCGCATCACTGCATTGCGCCAAAGCCTGCCACAGCGTTTCCCCTGCGCTACGCGGCTGCGCCAGACCGAGCAGATCATCCTCGCTCACATCAAACAGCGGCGAGCGCAGCAGCGCGGCCAGCTGCAGGTCATCGGCGGGGTTGAGGAGCACGTCGCAGAGCGCCAGCATGTCCATGACGGCGATATGCCCGGTCACCGTCAGCCGGTCGGCGCCGGGCGTTTCGAGTTCAGCCAGGCGCAGCGCCCGGATGATCTCGCTGAACAGGGCGCCGCGCGATTGCACGAGGATCAGCACATCGTCGGCGCGCACCGCCCGACCCCGCCCGGTGAGCGGACGCCGCCCATCGATCCAACCGCGGATTTCGCCGGCAATGCGCTCGGCCACCTGTCGCGGCGCAGTTTTTTCGGTTTCCAGCGCCGTGGTCGGCCATTCGGCGCCCGCCGGCGCATCGGCCGGCTGCTGCACGGGCGGCCACAGGGTGACGCTGCCGCCGCGCATGGTGCGGGCC
>CAKTFF010000308.1 GCA_934553185.1 uncultured Devosia sp. | reverse complement strand
GGCGTCGCCGGCAAGCGCCACCGCCTGATCAACCACAACGCCAAGTACATCCGCACCAACCGCGGCACCAAGATCCTGTCCAAGGGCGACGAGGGTCTGGTGAAGTGGTACATGCCGTACAACCGCTAACGCTCACAGGGAAGCTGACACATGTCACGCGTTAAAAGAGGCGTTACCAACCACGCCCGTCACAAGAAGGTCCTCAAGGCTGCCGAGGGCTATTACGGCCGCCGCAAGTCGACCATCCGTATCGCCAAGCAGGCCGTCGACAAGGCCGGCCAGTACGCTTACCGCGATCGCCGCGTCAAGAAGCGCACCTTCCGCGCACTCTGGATCCAGCGCATCAACGCTGCCGTCCGCGACTACGGGCTGACCTATGGCCGATTTATCGACGGCCTCAGCAAGGCTGAGATTGCCGTTGACCGCAAGGTGCTGAGCGATCTGGCGATCACCCAGCCCGAAGCGTTCGGCGCGCTGGTCACCAAGGCCAAGGCTGCCCTGGCCTATCTCGAAAGCGTCGACAAGACGACCCACGAGCGCGTCACCGCCGCCTGATCTCCCCAGCCCTGCTGAGGCTTGATTCAACGCCTTGCGCTGGTCCTTTGGACTGGCGCGGGGCGTTTTGTTTTGGTTTATACCGAGCACGTTACGACAACCCCATGAGCCTTCATGGTGAGCCTAAACGAAGCACGAGACCGGGCGCAGACCGTGCCACGCCCTCGTCCTTCGACAGGCTCAGGATGAGGGCTACTGCAATCCGCTGGAACCGTTCCATGTCCCTCGACCATCAGATCGAAACCCTGCGCGCCGACCTTTCTTCGGCCATTGCCGCCGCGACCGACGATGGGGCGCTTGATGCGGTGCGGGTGCAGGCTTTGGGCAAGAAGGGCAGTGTTTCGGCGCTGCTGGCAACGCTTGGCTCCATGGCGCCGGACGAACGCAAGAGCGCGGGGCCGGCGATCAATGGGCTGAAGGGCGAGATCGCGGCGCTCATCGAAACGCGGAGCAGCGCGCTCAAGGCGGCGGCGCTCGACCAGCGGCTCAAGGCTGAAACGCTCGACATTACCCTGCCGCTCCAGCCAGCTCCGACGGCGCGCGGACGCATCCATCCCATTTCGCAGACCATCGACGAAATCACCGCGATCTTTTCGGATATGGGCTTTTCCATTGCCGAAGGGCCCGACATCGAGACCGACTATTTCAACTTCACCGCGCTGAACTTCCCCGAAGGCCATCCGGCGCGGGAAATGCACGACACATTTTTCATGAAGCCCGGCGCGGACGGCACCAAGAAGGTGCTGCGCACCCATACGTCGCCGGTGCAGATGCGCGTCATGCAAAAAAGCAACCAGAAGCCGGCGGCGGGCTATCTCACCGCGCCGATGGACCCGCCGATCCGCGTGGTGATCCCCGGCCGCACCTATCGCAATGACAGCGACCAGACCCACACGCCCATGTTCCACCAGGTGGAGGGGCTGGTGATCGACAAATCGAGCCATATCGGGCAGCTGCGCTGGGTGCTCGAGGAGTTCCTCAAGGCTTACTTCGAGGTGCCCAACGTCACGCTTCGCTTCCGGCCGAGCTTTTTCCCCTTCACCGAGCCATCGATGGAAGTGGACGTGCAGTGCGACCGCTCCGGCAACGAGGTGCGGATCGGGGAAGGCAGCGATTGGCTCGAAATCCTGGGCTGCGGCATGGTCCATCCCAATGTGATCCGCAATGCCGGGCTTGATCCGGACGTGTATCAGGGCTTTGCCTGGGGCATGGGCATCGATCGCATCGCCATGCTGAAATATGGCATGCCGGACCTGCGGGCGTTTTTCGATGGCGACCAGCGCTGGCTCGACCATTACGGGTTTAGACCATTGGACCTGCCCACGCTGTTTGGCGGCCTGAGCAGCTAAGGATACGCGCATAGCCGCTCCGGCAGTCGGCAGCCGCTTTGTGTCAGGAAAAGACAACAGCCAGTATCGAGACCCGTTCGTGACCGCTCTCCCGCCCCCATATTCCGACGCCGTCCGGTTCAGCTTTGGCGATACGCCGGAGATGGCGGATAGGCTATTGGGGCTGGTGCTCGCGGGCAAGAAGACGGCGACTTGCGGGGCGCTGCGGGACTATGGGCCGGGCAAGGAAGCGATACCGGTGGTGGGGCGGCGGGATGTGGTGCTGGATGGCGCGGGGGTGCCGGCCTGCGTGATCGAGACGATGGGCGTCGAGATCAAGCGCTTCGACGCGATCGATCCCCATTTCACCGACCGGGAAGGCGAGGGTGATTACGCGGCCTGGCGCCAGGGCCATGAGCAGTTCTTCCATCGCAATGGCGGGTTTTCGCCTGATCTCGAGGTGGTGTGCGAAACGTTTCGGCTGGTCGAGGTGCTGCCGGGCGGGCGTAGCCTATACAATCAGCTGGCCTCGCCCGTCTTTGTTGTTACCGATATCGAATCCGATGGGCCGACGCCGCTGCACAATTCCATGCTGAGCTTTGCCTCGGTGGCCATCGAGGCGGATGGTACGCCTCATGGCACGTTCGAGGCGCAGCTGCGCCAGCGGGCGGATCGCACAACCAACGAGACCACCATGGCCTGGTGGGCGACCCAGCCTGAAGCCTGGGCTGCGGCGACACGGGACGCCGAAGACCCCGCCGTGGTGATGCCGCGCTTTGCCGACTGGGTGGACAGCCTGCCGGGTCCCAAAGTGTTCGTGGCCGCGCCCATGATCTTTGATGGGCTGTGGATGGACCATTATCTCGACGAATTTGCCGGCACGCGGGCGCTGAGCGGCCCGTTCAAGGGGCGGCAGATCTTTCGCGGCGGCGGCATCTGCCTTTATACCATGGCCGGCACGCTGCGCGGCGCGCCCTACCTCGACTGGGGCATGAGCAAGCTGCCGGCCGAGTTTTATGGCCATGTGCCCCATACCCATCGCGCCATCGACGACGCCCAGGGCTTTGCCCATGCGCTGGTCGAACTGTTCAAGCTTTCCCGCGCCTTGCCGCCGATCACCGGCTCGGCTGCCGATTTCCGCTAAAGGTTTCCCTTCATGAAGTTCACGCTCGATTGGCTCCGCGATCATCTCGACACCGACGCGTCGGTGGACGAGATTTCCACGACCCTCACCACGGTTGGCCTTGAAGTCGAAGGGGTGGAGAACCAGGGCAAGGCGCTCGAAAAGTTCGTGGTGGCGCAAGTGGTGGAGGCCAAGCCCCACCCCAATTCCGATCACCTCAATATCTGCCGGGTGGATGCCGGCACGGGCGAGCTGATCGACGTGGTGTGTGGCGCGCCCAATGTCAAAACGGGGATGAAAAGCGTCTTTGCTTTTCCCGGCACCTATATTCCGGGCAAGGATTTCGAGCTCAAGGGCGGCGTGGTTATTCGCGGCGCGCCCTCGAACGGCATGCTGTGCTCGGCTGCCGAACTCGAG
>CAKTFF010000307.1 GCA_934553185.1 uncultured Devosia sp. | reverse complement strand
AGCATGGCCTGCTGGGCCTTGAGGCGCTTCTGCTGCGGGCGGAAGATCAGGAACCAGAAGATCACCACCAGCAACAGGATCGGCAGCATGCTGAAGAGCGGCCCATTCGGGTCCAATAGACCGCCACCAGCAGCAGGTGCTACACCGGTTGCCTGGGCATAAGCGGGCGTTACGAACATAAGGCGAGGCTCCTATCGTTTCTTCTTGGCTTGTGGAGGGGCGGCGCCAGGAAGCAGCATCATCGCTGCGACGCTTCTGGACGCTTTGGGGTTTGCTGCACTTGCACCCCGCTCAAAATCGGGCGGACTATACATTTGCCCCCTTTCGATTGCAAAGCCATTCAGGGCGTTGCAAATCGCCGCGCCGCAACGGGAACGCTGACCTTGAAGACCAAAGACCACCTCGCTCAGATCGCCTTTACGCTTGCCGAAATATCCAAGTGGTTAAAGGCTTTGGCGCCGGAAGCGGAAAAAATGAATCCGCTCGGCAGGGATGCGGACGCCTTTCACTGGGACGGTGATGCCGGGGTTTTGATGCCGGTGCCGCGTGTCAGCCGCGTGCCGCTCGCCATGCTCAAGGGTATCGACTCCGTGCAGGATATTCTTCTGCGCAACACCGAGCAGTTTGCCCGCGGCCATGGCGCCAATAATGCGCTGCTTTGGGGCGCGCGCGGCATGGGCAAGAGTTCGCTGGTGAAAGCCATCCACGGCGACATTGCCGAACGCGAGGGTTTTCAGCGGCTGGTGTTGATCGAGATCGCGCGGGAGGACCTCGACACCCTCCCTGCCCTGATGCGCCGCATCGGGTGCGAACCGGGGCGCTTCATCGTGTTCTGCGATGACCTGAGCTTTGACATCGGGGAAACCAGCTACAAGTCGCTCAAGACCATTCTCGATGGTGGCCTCGAGGGGCGCCCGGACAATGTGCTGTTCTACGCAACCTCGAACCGCCGCCACCTCATGCCGCGCGACATGATCGAGAACGAGACGTCCACCGCCATCAATCCCGGCGAGGCCGTAGAGGAAAAGGTGTCCCTGTCGGATCGGTTCGGCCTGTGGCTGGGCTTTCACAACTGCGACCAGCCGACCTTCCTCAGCATGGTGCGGGCGTATGCCGATCACTACGGGCTGGAGATCGACCAGGATACTCTCAAGGCACGGGCTATTGAATGGGCGGCAACGCGTGGTGCACGGTCGGGCCGCGTGGCTATCCAGCTGGTACGGACGCTTGCGGGCGAGTTGGGCAAGGCGGTCTAGTGATCTGCCAATTCGATTAAACAAAGAACCCCGCTCTCGCGGGGTTCTCAAATCTCGACATTGCGGCCAATCAACCGGCCAGCAGCGGCACTGGGTCGACCGGGGTTGCGCCCTTACGCAGTTCGAAGTGAAGCTGCGGCTTGGTGACCGATCCGGTCATGCCAGCGGCGCCGATGCTGTCGCCGCGATTGACGTTGGCACCCTTTGCCACGCTCATCGACTGAAGGTGTGCATAGGCCGATACATAGCCATTGGGATGGCGGATCAGGATCAGGTTGCCATAGCCCTCGACGCCCGAGCCGACATAGATCACCGTGCCGGCCTCGGCAGCCTTTACGGCCGTGCCTTCAGGCACTTCGATGTTGATGCCGGTGCCCTTGGAAGAGGCAAAGTCCACAAGGACCCGACCGCTGGCCGGCCAACGGAACTTGTCGCTGACCACGGCAGCAGGCGCTGCGGCGGGGGCAGCCGGCTGGGTGCTGGCGACCTGAACCGGTGCGGCTGGCGCCGTTGGTGCGGGCGTTGCTGCGGGAGCAACAGGCGCTGCCGGCGGGGTGGGCGTGGCAGCCTGGAGGGCGTTGGCAGCCTGCGGCAGGGTGGCCTGCGCTGGAGCGGGCGTCGCCATCGGGGTAGCGCTGGCAACCTGCGTTACCGGCGCCTTGTTGGCGAGGAGATCGGCACGGCCTGGAATGATCACCTTCTGGCCAACCACGATCTTGTCGGGCGAGGACAGGTTGTTGGCCTGAACGATGGCCTGGGTGGTCACCTCATAGCGGCGGGCGATTGTGTAAAGCGACTCGCCACCAGCGATGGTGTGGGTAAAGGCATTGCCGTTATTGGCAGCGGTTGGCGCCACGGTCGGCACGGAGGCCAGCGCCGGAACCGAACTGTTGGTGGGCAGGCTGCCAAGGGCAGCAGGAGACGGCATCGGGGCGGCCGAGGCGAAAGCGGGCTGGGCTTGCATGGCGGGGAGGGATCCCTGAGAAGACGAGTTACTCAATACAGGAAGGTCTTGGGACTGCACGGTAGACGCTGAAGCTGTCGCCATGGGCGGAGCAAAGCCGGTCGTCGCCGGCTGGTTCCATGCGGGCTGCATCGGCGCCATGCCGCCTGCACCGACATTTGCCGGCGGCAGGAAACCATTGTCGGCTACCTGGGGCGCGCCCAGGCTTGCTGGCATGGGCTGCGCCGAACTCAGAGGCGCATTTTGCGGCAGGGAGCCCGTGGTCGTGGAATCGCCGAAGGTCCGGCTACCAAGACTGGAACACCCGGATAATGCAAGGGCGGCAGCCACAAGGCCGGCCATTGCAACGGCACCTTTAGGCGCCCGACGGGATGCGCGGATATTCATCAGCTATACTCGTACGCAGCTACTCAACATGAGTTTGAATCTAGGCTGGTAAGGTAAAGACGAGTTTAAAGCCGATGCGATTTGCGCAAATTGCCCTGCCGAAGATTGCCGATTGGGTAAGGTTAAGAAAATGCTGCGGTGTTAAAGCGAGAGGGTTCCGCGCAGGCGCTCGACCACAGCCATATCGGTCTGCTGGAGCAGCATGGGTGTGACAGTCACATAGCCATCGCGGCGCATGGTCTCGAAATCTGCCGCCGGATCGAGCGGCATTGGCGTTTCGGGAATGGCGATGAAGAATTTGCCCGCATTGTCGCTGCCGTAATGGCGGAACGGGGACCGTGAGAAACGCTGATGCGGCACCACTTCGATGCCTTTGGTCTCGTCGGGATCGCAGAACGGGAAATTCACATTGAAGTAATGCTCGCGACCCTGCGCTGCGCCGATGATGGCCTGGGCGGCCGCTAGGCCATGGCGCTGGGCATTGCGCCAGTCCACTTCGCGGCCATGCTCGTAGTTGACGCCCTGGCTCATGGCTATGCCGATGGCGCCCTGCATGGCGCCTTCCCGCGCCCCCGCAGCGGTGCCCGAGCAGTTGATGATGTCGCCGAGATTCTGCCCGGCATTGACGCCGGACAGGACCACGTCAGCCGGGCGGTCGCCCAGGACATGGGTCATGCCGGCAACAACGCAATCGGCTGGCGAGCCGCCTACCACGGCGAATGTCCGATCATCGCGCCGGTCGAGAGCAAGCTCATGGCCAAGGGTGAAGCGGTGCCCTGCCCCGGACTGGTTGCCATCTGGCGCCACGATCCAAACGTCGTCGCTGAG
>CAKTFF010000306.1 GCA_934553185.1 uncultured Devosia sp. | reverse complement strand
GCGCAAGGAAGTCGGCGAGTTCACCGCCCCGGTGGATGGCGGCCGCGAAACCTGCCGTGCCCAGGAATGCGCCATGGGCAACCTGATCGCCGACGCGATGCTCGACCGCACCAAAGATCAAGGCGTCACCATTGCCATCCAGAACGGCGGCGGCATCCGCGCCTCCATCGACGGAGGGCCCGTCACGATGGGCGAAGTGCTGACCGTCCTGCCCTTCCAGAACACGGTCGCCACCTTCCAGCTGTCCGGCAAGGACCTCATGGACTCGCTCGAAGCCGGCCTGTCCGAAATCGAGGAAGGCAAGGGCAAGTTCCCGCAAGTCGCCGGCATCAAATACAGCTTCGACAAATCCGTCGCCCCGAATGGCGGCCGGCTGAAGTCTGTCGAGATCAAGGACGGCGCCGGCTGGGCCTCGCTCGATCCTGCCGCAACCTATACCATCGCCACCAACAACTTCGTGCGCACCGGCGGCGACGGCTACAAGCTCTTCGCCGACAAGGCCCAGAACGCCTATGATTACGGCCCAAGCCTGGAACAGGTGCTGGCCGACTATCTTACCGCCAACCGCCCCTACACGCCCAACCTCGACGGCCGCATCACCCTGGCGCAAGCCGGCACCAGCGAAGCGCCCGCCAGCGAACCGGCAGCAACCCCTCCGGCGCCCCCTGCTCCAACACAACCTCCAGCCGCCGAACCTACCCCGGCGGCTGAAACCACGGTGCCCGAACCGACAACCCCGGCACCCACCACCCCACCAGCCGACCTGACGCCGCCTCCGGCAGAACCGTCCGCAACACCCCCGCCGGTGGAACCGACATCCGAGCCGACGGAGCCTGCGCAAAGCAGCACGACCACCGAACCGGCCTCACCATCCATTACAGCCGGAAGCACTCACGTGATCGCGCAAGGCGACACGCTGTGGGACATTGCCGAAGCCGCTTACGGCGATGGCACCCAGTGGCGCAGAATCCAGCGCGCCAATCCGGGTCTTCGGGTTCAGCGCCTATTTGTCGGCACGGAATTGCAAATTCCCGGCAGAAACTGAGCCTCTAAGCGGAAAAACCGGCCGCCCTATTGCGGAAAAGCGGCGCCTGCGCGCTGCTTTTTCCGGTTTTTTCTGCCGCCCGCTTCCTTTTGCAGCATTGATTGGCGGCGCTGAAACCGTATGTCTGCTCCAAAATCTTCGAAGGAGCATCAAGCGGTGGTATCAACTGCGACGGGCCTGGATCGTCCGGCTTCCAAGGCAACCGGCCCCCTGCCCGCCAACCATCCCTCGCTGGCGCCGGATCGCGTCGGCATTCTCTTGGTCAATCTTGGCACGCCCGACGGCACCGATCAGACCTCGCTGCGGCGTTATCTGCGCGAGTTCCTGTCCGATCCCCGCGTGATCGAACTGAACAAAGCTGTATGGTATCCAATCCTTTACGGCGCCGTCCTCACCACGCGCCCGAAGAAGTCCGGCGAGAACTACGCCCGCATCTGGAACCGCGAAAAGGATGAATCGCCGCTCCGCACCTTCACCCGCTCCCAGGCCGAAAAGCTCGCCGAAAGCTTCAAGGGCGAGCCGGTCGTGGTGGAATACGGCATGCGCTACGGCAATCCCTCCATCGCCTCCGCCGTCGAGCGCCTGCGCACCGCCGGCTGCCGCCGCATCCTGTCCGTACCGCTCTACCCGCAATACTCCGCAACCACCACCGGCACCGCCAACGACCAGCTGTTCCGCGCCTTGATGAAGCTGCGCGACATGCCGGCCACCCGCACCCTGCCGGCCTATCATGACGAGCCGGTTTATATCGACGCCTTGGCCCGCTCGGTAGAAGCGCATCTCGCCACTCTGTCGTTCGAGCCGGAAGTCGTGATCGCCTCCTATCACGGCATTCCGAAAGCCTATTTCGAGAAGGGTGACCCCTATCATTGCCACTGCCAGAAGACCTCGCGCCTGCTGCGCGAACGTCTTGGCTGGGACGAAAAGAAGCTGATCACCACCTTCCAGTCCCGCTTCGGCGCCCAGGAATGGCTGCAGCCTTACACGGACAAGACCGTCGAACGTCTCGCCCATGAAGGCGTCAAGTCGATCGCCATCCTCAACCCCGGCTTCTCCGTGGATTGCATTGAAACGCTTGATGAAATCGGCCGTGAAGTGCGCGAGGAGTTCGAGCACGCCGGCGGCGTAAACTTCTCGCACATCCCCTGCCTGAACGATTCCGATGACGGCATGCGCGTGGTGGAACAAGTCGTCCGGCGCGAGCTGGAAGGTTGGCTTTAACCCCTGTTTGGCATTCGCCTTGGCGTTAAGCTCCGCATAGACTAGACCTCTGGGCAACGTTGCTTGGAGGTCTGAATGTTCGGCGGATTTGACATCGTCATCATCGTGCTTGCGATCCTGGTGCTCCTGCTGATCTTTGCAGGCATCAAGACGGTTCCGCAGGGCAACAACTACACGGTCGAACGCTTCGGCCGTTATACCCGCACCCTGACGCCGGGCCTCAATCTCATCGTTCCCTTTGTCGACCGCATCGGCGCGCGGTTGAACATGATGGAACAGGTGCTGGATGTGCCGACCCAGGAAGTCATCACCCGCGACAACGCCATTGTTGCCGTTGATGGTGTGGCCTTCTACCAGGTCCTGAACGCCGCCCAGGCCGCCTATCAGGTCGCCGGCCTGCAGAACGCCATCCTCAACCTCACCATGACCAATATCCGCACCGTCATGGGCTCGATGGACCTCGACGAGCTCCTGTCCAACCGCGACGCCATCAACGAGCGCCTCTTGCGCGTGGTGGATCAGGCAGCCCATCCCTGGGGCATCAAGGTCACGCGCGTCGAGATCAAGGACATCAATCCTCCCGCCAACCTGGTGGATTCCATGGCCCGGCAAATGATGGCCGAGCGCAACAAGCGCGCGCAAATTTTGGAAGCGGAAGGCTTGAAGCAGGCGCAGGTTCTCGAAGCCGAAGGCCGCAAGGAAGCCGCATTCCGCGACGCCGAAGCGCGCGAACGTGCGGCCGAAGCGGAAGCGCGCGCCACGCAGGTCGTGTCAGACGCCATCGCGCAAGGCGACGTACAGGCGATCAACTACTTCGTGGCCCAGCGCTACACCGAAGCCATGGCAAAGATCGGCACCTCGCCCAACTCCAAGATCGTGCTGATGCCGTTTGAAGCATCCTCGCTGATCGGCTCGCTGGGCGGCATCGGCGCGATCGCCAAGGACGTGTTCGGGGATAGTACGCCTGACGGGCCAGCACCCCGCCGCGCCAACACCTCCCGCCCGCCACGTGTGGTGATCCCGCCGGAACAGAACTGAGGCTGCGATGATCGCGAGCGCCATCACCGAACTCGGCCCCTGGAGCTGGATCCTCCTCGGCATGGTCCTGCTGGGGCTGGAGATCGTTTTGCCCGGCGTTTATCTGCTTTGGAGCGGTATTGCGGCGCTGATCGTAGG
>CAKTFF010000305.1 GCA_934553185.1 uncultured Devosia sp. | reverse complement strand
TGCTTCACCTGCGCTCATGCGCAACAACACCGGTCGGTCTCTGGTCAACGCTGGATGAGAGATTGGGGTCACGTCACGAGGAAGGGAGGCGTTCGATAGCGACGGGTAAGAGGCAGTGTCGCAGTGTGCGCTGGCTGCCTTCAAGGATCAGGTCGCAGGCCACGACAGCTATCCGCATGCTGACGTGCCGCAGTCCGTAGGATTGGTTCGCACATGCCAGCAGGCTTCGCATGCGCGTCCCTGGTAGCCATTCGTGGCCCAACGGTTGCGTGCGGGGGACGAACCATATGCGCGCTATATGCGAAAGGCGAGAATCGCTCTCGAATTGCTACGCGGCATGGGCCTAATCGCGCCTCCCTGATGGCGCCCCGATCGTCGGCGGCGCCCGTCCTTCGGGGGCTCTATGACGTCCATCTACCCGGCACTTGCAGCGGTGCTTCTGGCTCTGCCTGCTGCTGTGCATGCGCAATCCACCGTCGAGGACAAGGCAGCGGTCGACGCCGCGCCGTCGCAGGCGATCACGGTCAGTGGCTCGGCGGCGGTCGCATCCGACTATCGGTTCCGCGGCGTGTCCCAATCGGACAGGGAAATGGCCATCCAGGGCGGCATCACTATCGCCCACCAAAGCGGTTTCTACGTCGGCACCTGGGCATCCAACCTGGCGGGTTGGGGCACGTTCGGCGGCGCCAACATGGAGCTGGACCTGATCGGCGGTTACAAGGCGAAGCTGTCCGACGCGGCGACGCTGGACGTGGGCCTGACCTGGTACATGTATCCCGGCGGAGCCAGCAAGACCGACTTCGCCGAACCCTATGCCAAGCTGACCGGCATGGCGGGGCCGGCCACGCTGACCGCCGGCATCGCCTATGCCCCTCGGCAGCAGGCGATCGGCCAATGGTACAATGGCGGCACCGACGCAGCGGACGGCGTCTACAACAATCCCCGCGACAAGGATGATAACCTATACCTGTGGGGCGATGGCGCCCTGGCGATCGTGGGCACGCCGGTCACCGCCAAGGCGCATGTCGGCCACAGCTGGGGACAGGACGGCCTCGGCCCCAATGCGACCGCCGTTTCGCCGACCGGGCAATATTGGGATTGGTCGCTCGGCGCGGACGTTACCTATCGCAACCTGACCTTCAACATGTCCTACGTCGACACGGACATCTCCAACCGCGAGGCGGCCTATCTCCGCCCCAGCTTCAGCAAGGGCCAGGACGGCAGCGGCAACATTGCCGGCGGTGCCGTGGTCGTGTCGCTGACGGCGGCCTTTTGAGGAGGCCCGGACGATGCAGGACCTGATCTGGATGCTGGCCATGGCCGGGCTGCTGGCGGCGACGTTGGCCTATGCCCGGCTGTGCGACGCGGCCTGAACCTTCGGCATGAGGTAACCCCATGACCCTCGACCTCTGGCTCGCGGCGCTGACCGCGCTCGGCCTCCTTGCCTACCTGGTGGCGGTGCTGGTCCGCCCCGAACGCTTCTGAAGGGAGCGGCACCATGACATTCGCCGGATGGGCCCTGATCCTGGGCTTTGTCGCAATCCTGCTCCTGCTGACCAAACCGGTCGGCCTCTGGCTCCATGCCCTCTATGAAGGGCGGCGCACGCCCTTGCATGTTGTGCTTGGCCCGGTCGAGCGCGGCTTCTACCAACTCGCGGGCGTGGACCCCGACGCCGAGCAATCGTGGCGGCGTTACGCGCTGCACATGCTGCTGTTCAACGCCGTGCTGATGGCGTTCACCTATGCGGTGCTGCGCCTGCAGGGCGTGCTGCCCGGCAATCCGCAGGGGCTGGCGGGGCTGGCGCCGCACCTCGCCTTCAACACGGCGGTGAGCTTCGCCACCAACACCAATTGGCAGAGCTATGGCGGCGAAAGCACCATGTCGAACCTCAGCCAGATGCTGGGGCTGACCATCCACAATTTCATGTCGGCCGCGACGGGCATCGCCCTCGCCTTCGCGCTGTTTCGCGGCTTTGCGCGGCGGCAGGCGAGCACCATCGGCAATTTCTGGGCGGATGCGACCCGCATCACGCTCTATCTGCTGCTGCCGGCGTGTGTCGTCTACAGCCTGTTCCTGATCGCAAGCGGCGTGCCGCAGACGCTGGCGGGCACGATCGACATCCGCACGCTGGAAGGCGCGACGCAGACCCTGGTCACCGGCCCGGTCGCCAGCCAGGAAGCGATCAAGATGCTGGGCACCAATGGCGGCGGCTTCTTCAACGCCAATTCGGCCCACCCGTTCGAGAACCCGACCGCGCTGACCAACCTGGTGCAGATGCTGTCCATCTTCGTGATCGGCTTCGGCCTTACCTGGACGTTCGGCAAGGCGGTGGGCAACACCCGCCAGGGCTGGGCGATCCTGTCGGCCATGGTCATCCTGTTCCTGGCGGGCGTGTCCGTCACCTACTGGCAGGAAGCGGCGGGCAACCCGATCCTCCACCAGCTGAGCGTCGCCGGCGGCAACATGGAGGGCAAGGAGGTGCGCTTCGGCATCGCCGCGTCCGCGCTCTTCTCCGTCGTCACCACCGCCGCGTCGTGCGGGGCGGTGAATGCGATGCACGACAGCTTCACCGCGCTGGGCGGCATGATCCCGCTGTTCAACATCCAGCTGGGCGAGGTCGTGATCGGCGGCGTCGGCGCGGGCATCTACGGCTTCCTGCTGTTCGCCATCCTGGCGGTGTTCGTCGCCGGGCTGATGGTCGGCCGCACGCCCGAATATGTCGGCAAGAAGATCGAAGCGCGCGAGGTCAAGCTGGCGGTGCTCGCCATTGCGGTGCTGCCGCTGGTGATCCTCGGCCTCACGGCGCTCTCGTCCGTCCTGCAACAGGGGTTGGCGGGGCCGCTCAACAAGGGGCCGCACGGCTTTTCGGAGATCCTGTACGCCTTCACCAGCGCCGTCGGTAACAACGGATCGGCCTTTGCCGGGCTGACCGCCAACACGCCCTATTACAACGGCCTGCTGGGTGTCGCGATGTGGATCGGCCGCTTCTTCATCATCGTGCCGATGCTGGCGATCGCCGGCAGCCTGGCCGCCAAGAAGCACACGCCCGAAAGCGCCGGCTCTTTTCCGACCACGAGCGGGCTGTGGGTCGGCCTGCTGGTCGGCATCGTCCTGATCCTGGGCGGCCTCACCTTCCTGCCGAGCCTCGCGCTCGGTCCCATCGCCGATCATCTCGCGATGATCCGCGGCCAGCTGTTCTGATCGGGGGCCACCATGGCAAAAGCCCAATCCCAAAAAACTCCGGCCAAAAGCCTGTTCACGGCCGACCTCGTCGTGCCTGCCATCAAGGCCTCGTTCGTCAAGCTCAACCCTGCGGAACTGGTCCGCAACCCCGTCATGTTCGTCACCGCCGCGGTTGCGGCGCTGATGACGGTCCTGCTCGTCATCGGGCAGGACAACCTCAGCATGGGCTTCAAGCTCCAGCTTGCGGTCTGGCTGTGGC
>CAKTFF010000304.1 GCA_934553185.1 uncultured Devosia sp. | reverse complement strand
ACCCCGAATATGTCAAGGCTGCCGGCTACTGGCTCCTGGGCACCGCCGATGCACAGGAGCCGCATTAAGCAGCAGGCGCAATCGCTTACTGTCCGCCCTTGAGCACGACCTTGCCCTTACGGCCGGGTCTGCCGTTGGCCTGCACGGCCTCGCGCACCTGATCGAGGCTGAACGTCTCGTCGACATCAAGCTTGAGCTGCCCCGAGGCGGCTTCTGAGACCAGCTCACCGATCATCTTGCCGATCGCTTCGCCACTGGCTCGCGGCTTTGCTCCCCAGAAGCCCCGAACGATCGCCTGCTTGAACAGGATCGTGTCGGAAGACAGGGAAATCTTCTGACCGGACAGGTTGCCAAAGGAGATGACCTCGGCGCGTTCGGCCGCAACGCTCAAGAGCGCTTCGGGTCCATCGCCGCCCACCGAATCAAGGCCGCGCACGATCGGGGCGCCGCCCGTAATCGCCAGCACCTGTTCGCGCCAGTCATTGGCTTCAGTGGACACCGCATTGCCAATGCCCAGAGCCTTCAACTCACCCACGCCGGCATCGCGACGCACCAGGTTGACGACCTTGACGCCCATTTCGCCGGCAAACTGGTTGATCAGCTTGCCCACCGCGCCATTGGCCGCATTCTGGATCATCCAGTCGCCTGCCTTGAGGTCGAGGTCGGCCAGCAGCATCTTGGCGCTGAGCGGCATGGAGATCAGCTGGCAGGCGGTCGCGTCATCAACGGCATCGGGAACCGGAATAAGCCGCGCAGCATCTGCAAGGTAGAAGTCGGCCCAGGCCGCATTGGCACCGCCCGCGACACGCTGCCCGACGGCCGGGCTCGTCACCCCTTCGCCAAGCGCGTCCACAATGCCCAGCGCTTCGGTGCCCGGAATTGAGGGCAGCGCCGGCTTGGTCCCGTAAACGCCGGCAATGGTCATAAGGTCGTGGTTGTGAATGGGCGAAAGCACCATCCGAACGCGCACCTGGCCCGGTCCCGGCTGCGGCAGATCCTGCTCGATCACCTGAACAACATCGGCCGCATCGCCGAACCGAGAATAACTGACTGCGCGCATGAAACACCTGCCTAATTCAAAGTGCCGATGTGGCGCCTGTGCGAGGCCTTTACAAGCCGGGCAAAGCGATCAGTTCTCCTGCCCCGCCAGGCTGGCCAGCACGCGCACCCACGACCGGATGCCGCGATGGAAACTGTCGAGATCGTATTTTTCGTTGGGCGAATGGATCTGGTCGTCCACATGAGCAAACCCGATCAGCAGCGTATCAAGCCCTAGGATGCGCTTGAAGTCGCCTGCCACCGGAATGGAGCCGCCGGACCCGGTGATCACCGCAGGCTTGGGCCATTCGCCCGAAAGACCGGCCAGAGCCTGGCGCAGATAAACGCCGTCGCTCGGAACGGTGATTGCCGGCGAGCCGCCATGGGGCTTGAAGGTCACCGAACAGTCGGCCGGGATCATCGACTCCACATGCTTGCGGAAGGCGGCCCTGATGACCTCGGGCTTCATGCCCGAAACCAGCCGGAAAGAAATCTTGGCGCTGGCCTTAGCTGGAATAACGGTTTTGAATCCATCGCCGGTATAGCCCCCGATCATCCCATTGATCTCGCAGGTCGGGCGTGCCCAGAGCATTTCCAGAACCGAGCGCCCCTGCTCGCCGGCCGGGAGCGACAGGCCGGCCTCGCCCAGAAACGCGTCTTCGCTGAAGCCCAGGCCCGCCCACTGCGCCTTGAGCTCGGGTGAGATCTCTTCGACGTCGTCGTAAAAGCCAGGCAGCGTCACCGAACCGTCCGGCGCGCGCAGGCTGGCGATGATTTCGGCCAGAACCTGGTTCGGATTGCGCGCCGCATTGCCGAACATGCCCGAATGAAGGTCCTTGTTCGCGCAGGAAATCTCGATCTCGTCGGCAACAAGGCCCCGCAGCATGGTGGTGATCGACGGCGTCTGGCGGTCCCACATGTCGGTATCGCAGACCAGCGCGATGTCGGCGGCACCCAGTTCATCGCGATTGGCTTCCATGAAGGGAGGCAGGTTCTTGCCGCCGCTTTCCTCCTCGCCTTCCAGCATCAGCGACACGCGGACCGGCAAGCGGCCGGTCACCGCATGCCAGGCGCGGCAGGCCTCGATAAAGGTCAGCATCTGTCCCTTGTCGTCCGAGGCGCCGCGCGCCACGATGACCTGGCGGCCATGCGCATCGGTCTTGAGCACCGGCTCAAATGGGTCCGTGTCCCAGAGCGATATCGGATCAACCGGCTGCACGTCGTAATGGGCATAGAACAGGACATGCGGGCCTGCCTGCTCGGGCCCATGCGCCACCACCACCGGGTGACCGGGGGTTGGCCGCGCAGCAGCGCTGAAGCCGATGCCGTTCAACTCGCCGGCGATCCACTCGGCGGCGCGCTGGCATTCGGCGGCAAAGGCGGGATCGGTTGAAATCGACCTGATGCGCAGCAAGGCATAAAGCCGCTCGAGGCTTTGGCTCAGTCCACCATCAACATGGGCGAGAACGGCGTCGATATCGGCTTGGGTGGTCATCAACAAAACTCAAGGTGGAAGGCGGTTGAGGCAGCTTTGCCCCGCGCTGGCGACGCTGTCCAGCCTGCAGGAGAGCGCAAGACCCGAGCAGTTATTGTATTACTTTTGACCCCATGCTTAGTTGCCGCCGCAACAGGGAGGGCCGGCATGGCGCCGCGAACAGCCGAGGACAGAACGACGGGCGAGCTGATCGCCTCGATTTCCGGCCGGGTGCCGACGCGTAATCTCCACTCGCTGGTTCTTTGGCAATTGGGCGTGGCAATCGTCGCGGGCGACTTTGCCGAAGGCTCGATCCTCCCTTCCGATGCCGAACTGCTCCGGCGGTTCAACGTGTCGCGAACAGTGTTGCGAGAGGCGCTCAAGACGCTGGCGGCCAAGGGCATGATCGAAGCGCGCGCGCGCATCGGCACCAAGGTTCTGCCGCGCGGCCGCTGGAACCTGTTTGATGCCGATGTGCTGGCCTGGCATTTCGAAACCGGTCCCGATGCAAGCTTTCTCCAGGCGCTGAGCGAAATCCGCATCGGGGTCGAGGTCGAGTCGGCGGCCCTTGCCGCCTTGCGGCGCAATGGGGAGCAGGCCCGGGCCCTCCACGAATGCGTTGCCGCCATGGCCGCATCCGCGAGCCCCGAACAATTTGCCCGGGCCGACCTGCAGTTCCACCGCACAGTGGCGGAAGCCTCGAACAATCCCTTCATGGCTTCGATCAGCGCCCTGGTGGAAGTGGCGCTCACCGCCATGTTCACCATCAGCTCTCCGGTAGAAAACAGTGGCGACCTCCAAGGCACTGTGGAGGCCCATGCTCGCATCGCCCGAGCCATCGAGGATAAGAAACCCGACGAAGCGCGCGATGCCATGAAAGCGGTGATCAGCGAAGGCTTCCAGCGCGCCGCCAGCCGCATGGGACAGAAGGACATCTAAGCCGGAATGGTGGAGCTGAGCGGGATCG
>CAKTFF010000303.1 GCA_934553185.1 uncultured Devosia sp. | reverse complement strand
CGGCTTTCATCACCGAACAGGGTTCGGAACCGCTCATGGGCGGGCTGGCCGGCCACCAGCAGGTCCCAATAATGATGGCCGACCTCGTGGCGGAAGTGGCCAAGGAGGGTGCGATAGGGCTCGCCCATGCTGGTGCGCCGGGCTTCACGCTGAGCGTCGTCGGCCTCAGCCAGGGCGATGGTGATGATGCCATTGTCGTGGCCAGTCATCACCGGTGGCAGTTGCGCATCGTCGGCCAGAAAACGAAAGGCCAGGCCGTGTTGGGGATCTTCGGAACGGGTCTTGAGGGGCAGGCCGAGGCGAAGCGCCGAATAGATCAGGCGTTTTTTGGCTCGCTCGATCGTTTGCCAGTGGGCGAGGTTAAGGGGATTGTCGATCGCCGGGATGGTCTCGTTGTGACGGCAGGCTAAGCAATAGGGGGAACCGCCCGGGGCTGCGGGCACCAGCCAGTTGCAGGCGCCGTAAACGCTGTTGGCGCAAAACACGAAGGCTTCGCCGGGAAAGGCGGGCGTGGTCCAGTGACCGTCTTGGGGAACAAGGGAGACGAGCGCGTTTCTTTCGGGGACATAGCCGAGTGCGTGGCCGCAACGCTCACAGACGGCATTCTCGAAGTAAACGGTGTTGCCACAATGATCGCAGACAAAAAGTCTCATGCATGGCCCCGCAAGTTGCCGGAACAATGCGCAGTGTGCGCCGCCGTTCCGCACGCCAGCGCTCTATCTGTGGTGGACTTGGGAGTGCTCTGTTTGGAACAGCTCCCATAGCCTGTCGGTTACCCGACGCAACCTTCATGGAGCGACACGCAATGGCCGACCTTTCCCTTTTTCCCGTCAACACGATCTGGCCGGCGGCCAATCCCGATGTCATCCAGCTTTATTCGTTTCCGACGCCCAACGGGGTCAAGGTTTCGATCATGCTGGAGGAAACCGGGCTCCCCTATGAGCCGCATGCTGTCAACATCATGAAGAACGAGACCTGGGGACCGGAATACCTCGCGCTGAATCCCAACGGCAAGATCCCGGCGATCATCGATCCGAACGGACCGGGGGGCAAACCGCTGGCACTGTTTGAATCAGGTGCGATCCTCATTTACCTGGCCGAAAAGAGCGGGCAGTTTCTCCCGACCGATCCGACGCGACGCTATGAGACCATGTCCTGGGTTATGTGGCAGATGGCGTCGGTAGGCCCCATGTTCGGGCAGGTGGGCTTCTTTCACAAGTTTGCCGGCGCGTCCTATGAGGACAAGCGGCCGCTTGAGCGGTACGTGACCGAGTCCAAGCGCCTGTTCGGCGTGCTGGAAACGCGGCTCGAAGGACGCGACTGGATCATGGACGAGTATTCCATCGCCGACATCGCCGTGTTGGGCTGGGTGCGGGCTTTTGTGGGCTTCTACGACGCGGGCTCGCTGATCGACTACGAGAGCCTCAAGAACGTGCCGGCCTGGCTCGAGCGCGGATTGGCCCGGCCCGCGGTGCAGCGTGGCCTCGAAATCCCGGCGCGTCCGTAACCGACCGGTGTAAGCGCTCTTGGCAACTCTCACCCTCTCGCCGCCGTTGATAGGGGTTCAGGAGGAACAAACCATGAGCACATCCAAAGAAGACGACATCCGCGATCGCGCCTATGCGCTTTGGCAGGCTGAAGGCTCTCCCGAGGGCCGCGGGGAAGAGTTCTGGCACCGCGCCGAGCAAGAGATCAGTGGCGAAACCGAGGTTGGCGGGTCCGATCTCGGTGCCGACCTCGCCCATCCCGATGCGGCCACCGGGCTGCCCAAGCCCTAGGCGATGCTGCCAATTGTCTTGAGCCGGATACGGGGATGAACCTCGTTCTGGCTCATGACCACGGTTTGGGGCCGGAACCGCTCGATGATGGAGCGCACATGCGGGCGGATGGAGGGCGAGGTGATCAGCACCGGCAGTTCGCCCTGCTGGGCGGCACGCTCGTAGGCCTTCTGCACGGCGGCAATGAATTGTTGCAGGCGGGAGGGAGCCATAGCGAGGTGGCGGTTCTCGCCTTCGCCCACCATGGCTTCGGCAAAATCGCGTTCCCATTGCGGGCCGAGGGTCACGAGCGGCAGGTTGCCGTCCGGACCCAGATTGGCCGCGCAAAGCTGGCGGGCGAGACGCGAGCGGACATGCTCGGCGATGGTTTGCACCGAACGGCCAGGTCCGGCCACCTCGGCAATGCCTTCAAGGATTGTCGAGAGGTCGCGGATGGAGATTCGCTCGTTAAGGAGCGCCTGCAGCACGCGCTGCACGCCGGACACGGTGATGAGGCCTGGCACGATGTCTTCAACGAGCTTTTGCTGCTCTTTGGGAAGGCCCGACAGCAGCGACTGGACATTGGCATAGCTGAGGAGGTCCGCCACGTTCGCCTTGAGCACCTCGGTGAGGTGGGTGGAAATCACCGTCGAGGGATCGATAATCGAGAGCCCACGCAGTTCGGCTTCGTCGCGCAAAGCTGGTTCGATCCAGGTGGCGGGCAGGCCGAAGGTGGGTTCGGTGGTGTGGGTGCCCGGCAGGTCGATCTGGTTGCCATAGGGGTCCATGACCATGAGCTGGTTGGCGTGGATTTCGCCGGCCCCGGCTTCCACTTCCTTGATGCGGACCTTGTAGAGGTTGGGCTCGAGCTGCATGTTGTCGAGAATGCGGACCGGGGGCATCACGAAGCCTAGCTCCATGGCCAGCTGGCGGCGCAGGGCTTTGATCTGTTCGGTGAGGCGATCGGAGCCGTTTTCATCTTCCTTGACGAGGCTGAGGAGCCCATAGCCCAGTTCGAGCTTGAGTTCGTCGATCTTGAGCGAGTCGGTGATCGGCGCTTCCGTGTTGGCCGGTGGCGCGCCTGGTGCGCCGGGCTGACCGGCGGCCTTGGCCAGTTGCCCCAGCGTGTCTTCGGCGCGTCTTTCGTCCTTGGTGCTGGCGGCGCGCCAGCCCACATAGCCGACACCTCCGGCGAGGGCTAGAAACGGGATCAGCGGCATGCCGGGCAGGAAAGCCAGCATGCCCATAACCGCCGAGGACATGCCCAGAGCGCGGGGATAGCCGGTGAACTGGGCCGAGAGCGCCTTGTCGGCCGAGCCCTGCACGCCGGACTTGGATACGAGAATACCGGCGGCGGTGGAGACGATCAGGGCCGGAATCTGGGAAACCAAGCCATCGCCGATGGTGAGGAGGGTATAAACATTGCCCGCCTCCGCGAAGCTCAGGCCTTCCTGCATCATGCCGATCAGCATGCCGGCCGAAACGTTGATGAAGGTGATGATGAGGCCAGCAATGGCGTCACCGCGCACGAATTTGCTGGCGCCGTCCATGTTACCGAAGAAAGCGGACTCGCCTTCGAGTTCGGCGCGGCGCTTCTTGGCGGTGTCCTCGTCGATGAGGCCAGCACTGAGATCGGCGTCGATGGCCATCTGCTTGCCGGGCATAGCGTCGAGGCTGAAGCGGGCGGCGACTTCGGCAATACGCCCCGAGCCCTTGGTGATGACGATGAAGT
>CAKTFF010000302.1 GCA_934553185.1 uncultured Devosia sp. | reverse complement strand
CCCCTTCACCAAGCAGTTCGACGAGGAGATTGAGGCGGAGGAGCTGTGCGACGCCGAGGAGCTGGCGCGGCTGCGCGGCTATCTCGACAAGCAGCTCCTGAACCTGCAGGGCGTGGTGGGGCGGCTCGCCAACCGGCTGCAGCGCCGCCTGCTGGCGCAGCAGAACCGGGCCTGGGAGTTCGACATCGAGGAGGGCGTGCTGGACCCGGCGCGGCTGTCGCGCGTGGTGACGGACCCGATGCAGCCGCTGTCGTTCATGCGCGAGCGCGACACGGACTTCCGCGACACCGTGGTGACGCTGCTGCTCGACAATTCCGGCTCGATGCGCGGGCGGCCCATCACCGTGGCCGCGACGTGCGCCGACATCCTGGCGCGGACGCTGGAGCGCTGCGGCGTCAAGGTCGAGATCCTGGGCTTCACCACCCGTGCCTGGAAGGGCGGCAAGTCGCGCGAGGCGTGGCTCGAAGCTGGCCGTCCCGCAACGCCGGGCCGTGTCAACGACGTGCGCCACATCATCTACAAGGCGGCTGACGAGCCCTGGCGCCATGCGCGGCGTAATCTGGGCCTGATGATGCGCGAGGGGCTGCTCAAGGAAAACATCGACGGCGAGGCGCTGGAATGGGCGCGCAAGCGCCTGATGGCGCGGCCGGAAGCGCGGCGCATCCTGATGGTGATCTCGGATGGCGCGCCGGTGGACGATTCCACGCAATCGGTTAATGCCGGCAATTACCTCGAGGCCCATCTGCGGCAGGTGATCGAGGATATCGAAACGCGCTCGCCCATCCAACTGGTGGCAGTCGGTATCGGCCACGATGTGACACGCTATTATCGCCGGGCGGTGACCCTGCTTGATGCAGAGGAACTGGCGGGAGCTCTCACCGACGAATTGGCTGCCCTGTTCGACGAGCAAATGCCGACGCAGGTCCGCCGCCGGGGCCGGGGATGAAGGTCTGGATGGGGGCAGCGCTGGGCGTGCTGCTTGCGGCGGCCGGGGTTGCCCAAGCAGCCGAGGTCAGCGTCAGCGCAAGCCCCATCACGCAGTTCGGCGACAGCATGGTCGACCAGATGGCGGGCGAACTGATCTTTCGGGGCGGTATTGCGCTGGTCAGCCAGGACGCCATCTTTGGCGGGCTGTCCGGATTGACGATGACCGGCCCCGACGGGCAGGTGGTGTTTGTCAGTGACCGCGGCAATTTCGTGGGTGGCCAGCTGGCCTATGACAATGATGGACGGCTCCTCAGCCTCATCGGTGTTACAGTTGAGCCGATGCGTAATTCGCGCGGCGAGCCGCTGCCGCGCCAGTTTGCCCGCGATGCGGAAAGCGTCGACACGGTGTATCGCAATGGCCAGCCTGTCGCGGTGCGCGTGGGGTTCGAGAACCTGACGCGGGTGGCCGATTTTGATCTGAGCGGCGCCATGCCGGGCGGCGCGGCGCGTGAAGTGCCCATTCCGGCATGGTTGTCCGAGTTGCGCACCAACCAGACCCTTGAATCGGTGTGCGTGGCACCCCCCGCCTCGCCCATTGCCGGTTCGACGCTGCTGCTGCCCGAGGAGGCACTCGACAGCGATGGCAATCACCGGGGCTGGTTGCTGGGGCAGGCGGATACGGGCCGGATCGGCTACCGCAAGAGCCCGGTGGTCAGCCCCACCGAATGCGCTTTCCTGCCCAATGGCGATCTTCTGGTGCTGGAGCGGGGCCTCTCCGTTTTCAACTTCGTCATGAACTTGCGGCGAGTCCCTGCGGACGAGGTGCGGCCGGGCAATCTGATGGAGGGCGAGTTGCTGTTGTCGGCTTCAGGCGGCACGATCGACAACATGGAGTCGATGACCGTACACCGGGCGCCCAATGGCGAGTTGCGCGTGCTGATTGGCTCGGACAACAACTACAACGACTGGCAGCGCACGCTGCTGCTCGACTTCGCCCTGCCCGAATAGGCTATCTTAAGAGCACCATCTCCCTCAATCACAATCGCTGCCCTTGGGTTCGACCCGAAGGCAGGGATGCATGGGGCGCGTTTTACGCCACCACTGCCGCACGCCCGATCAGCCAGCTGCGCAGGGTTTTGTAGGGCGCTAGCAGAAGCAAGGCGAGCACCAGCTTGACCAGGAAGTCACCCAAAGCGAGCGACAACCAGAGTTCGACTTCGGGGCCGATGCCCAGCAGCGTGGCGGGGAAAGCGAGCGAGGAATCCTCGCGGCCAAACACAGTGTCGAGCCCGGCAAAGGCCGGTGCCATGGCGAGGGAAAAGAAGATCACGGTATCGAGCGCCGAACTGACCAGCGAGGAAAAGATCGGCGCGTGCCACCAGGCTCCGTTCCGCAGGCGATGGAAAATCGAAATGTCGATAAACTGCGCCACCAGAAACGCCGTGCCTGAGGCGATGGCGATGCGTGGTGTGGCCAGAAAGATCGACAGGATCACCGCCACGGCAAAGCCGGCCACCACAACAAGGCGCGCGCGGGCCGGGCCAAAAGCACGGTTGGTGAGGTCGGTGACGAGGAACGCCACCGGATAGGTGAAGGCGCCCCAGGTGAGGATATCACCGAGATTAACCGAACCGAGCTGCAGGGCGACGGGGTATTGAACAAGCACGTTGCTGGCGGCGACAACCGCCACCATGGCGGCAACGGCCGCAAGGAAACGAGACAGCATGAGACTGAAACCTGTTTTGAGCGCCGCCGGCAAAAGACCGGAGCGCGGAAGGGTCGTGTATCAACGAGCGATCGCTGGCGCTAGTGCTTCTTGCCACGCCCTCGTGGTGCGAGCTCTTGCGAGCCTCGAACCACGAGGGTGTGGCGCTTACAGTTCGCCCTAAAACAAAACCGCGCGGAGGCAGCTCCACGCGGTTCAAACTTATATCAGCGACAGAAGCCTTAGGCAGCGGCGAGCGCGGCTCGGACTTCCTTTTTGATGCCCTGGGCAAGCGTCGACAAGGTATCGTCGCTCTGCTTGAGGAGGAAGGCGTCAAGGCCGCCGCGGTGTTCGACCGAGCGCAAAGCTGCCGCACAGATGCGCAGCTTGACCGGGCGGTTCAGCGCGTCCGAGATCAGCGTGACGTTGAGGAGGTTGGGCAAAAACCGGCGGCGGGTGCGGTTGAGCGCGTGGGAAACATTGTTGCCCATCATGACGCCCTTGCCAGTCAGTTCACAGCGACGTGCCATTTTCTTGTATCCAGTTTGTGTAAAGGTCCTGCGTGGCGGCGATAACCGCGACGGGCCTCGATTGTTGGGAATATGGCGCGTCTTTAGAGAAAAGGGCCGCTCGCGTCAAGGCAAGCGGACTCAAAGCGGCGCGAGCGTCTTGCATGGACCATGGGAGGCGGGCAGTTTTGCCCTTGCGCTGATTCGGCGCCACTCCGCCGGAGAACCGACGCCTTGACCCCTTTTCCCCTTCTTCGCGCTGCCGCGCTTGCCCTTCTGTTCGGCTCTGCGGCCCATGCCGCGGATGTGGATGCCTCGGCGAGCTATGTTCTGACGCTGGGCGGCATCAACATCGCGCAGATGACGGTTGATCTCGAGGAT
>CAKTFF010000301.1 GCA_934553185.1 uncultured Devosia sp. | reverse complement strand
GATTCTAGGCTGCGCGCACCATAACCACTCCCCCACCTTCCGCAAGGCGGCGATGGGTCGCGCTCAGCCATCACCCTTGCCACAAACTCGCAACCAGCAGCGTGGCGCCAAACAGAAACACGGCAAGAGCTCCGAACAACTCGAC
Organism: uncultured Devosia sp.; assembly: GCA_934553185.1. Classification (GTDB taxonomy): domain Bacteria; phylum Pseudomonadota; class Alphaproteobacteria; order Rhizobiales; family Devosiaceae; genus Devosia. The sequence continues at coordinate 3,388 of CAKTFF010000301.1, read as the reverse complement.
CCACCAAACCACGGCTGCAGTCACGCGGTTGTCTGCGCCACCGATCCGCCGTGCCAGCCCCTTGGCCCCTACGGCCACCACCGCCAGCAAAGCGATGGTGATTGCTGTGCCTGCTCCCATCAGGAACACCGCTGCAATGCCCGCCGGCAGCAATCCTTGTGACAGAGCAAAAACCAGCACCACCAGCGCTCCCGAACACGGTCGGAGCCCCACCGCCAGAACCACGCCAAGCTGTTCGCGCCAGCTTCCGCTCGCGGCGACTGGTGTCACCACATGGACATGATCGTGGTCACTGTGGCTGTGACTGCCATGATCATGATCGTGCAAATGCCCGTGCGCCTTTTCGGCCATGTCATGGCGGTCGCCATGACCATGACCCCACCCGAAGATCTTGCGCACGATCAGCCAAAGTCCCAGCAAGGCCACAAGCCCGTAGGAGGCAATGCCGATCCAGTTGGCTGCATCTCCCATGGCAATGCTGCTCAGCCGCAAAACGCCGGCAGCCACCAGCACGAACGCCACCGCCACCAGCGACTGCAGCATGGCCGAAACCACGCTCAAGCTTACCCCGCGCCGCAACTGCGTCTCGTTGGCCAGGACATAGGAGGAAATAACCACTTTGCCATGACCTGGGCCGGCAGCGTGAAATACGCCATAAAGAAAACTCAGCCCTCCCAAAACCCAGAAAGCCGTCCAGTCCGTACGCAATCTGTCCAGCGATGTGGTGAGGGCGGCATAAAAGCTGCGCTGCTGCTCCTGAACCCATCCAAAAAAGCCGTTGCGCGGCAGATTGAGCCCCGGCTCAGGCGGCGGACCACCGAATGGCAAGGATGGCCGGGCTTCTCCCACTGCGGTCACGGCCTCTGCAGCTGTAGCGGCTTGCGCAACCGGAGCGTCACCGCAATTGATGGCGATCAGCCCCTGAGTTCCCCGCATGGCTGCCGCCAGATCAGGTGGCAATTCGAGCACTTCAGGACCCAGAGCGTACAGCCGCTCCTCGACTTCAGGTGCCATAGGCCGTGGCGGCTCCAGAATGGCTTGGCAGCTTTGGGGCGCACCCTCGAATGCTACGGCAGAAGCATCGGCAAAGCTGATCGCGACATAATATTCAGGGTCATAAACCGCCAGCTCGAACCGGCCCTCCATCGGCATTGGCGCAGTCGCCTCAACCGAATAGCTCAAGGTGACGCGCCCATCGGCGAAAACCATGCGCTGATCGCCGGCTGGCGTGAACGCCATCAAAGCCTCGCCTTCTCCGGCATAGGTGTAGAACCCGTATTCGGCGAGCCCAACCATGTTCTCGTCGGCCAGGGACTGCAGTTCCTCCGGACTGGTCTGCCGATCGCCATTCGTATCGAGCCCCTGGATCATCCAGGCCGAGAAAGCCGAGTCGAACGTCCAGGCATGACGCAGGCCGGAGACTGCGCCATCGGCGTCGAAGAGAACCGCGATTTTGGCATCGATCAGGATGTGCGGATGAGCAGAAACAGGAACGACCAACGCCAGCAGAACGGCGAGAGCTGTGCCAAGAGAGCGAAACAACACGCAGAAGTCCTAGGAAATAGGGTGAACCTGAAACCAGTCCACCAGATGGTCAATCAGCGTCCGCACCTTGCCCGCCAAATGACGCCTATGCGGGTAAACCGCCTGGAGTGTCTGTCCGGTGGGGAGAAAATCAGCCAACACCGGCACCAACTCACCACTCGCAACAGCCGCGTCCGCCAGATAGGAGGGCAATACAACAAAACCAAGGCCCATCATCGCCGCTTTTCGTGCAGCCAATGGCGAGTTCACCCGCAGCGGTCCGTTCACCGGCACGGAAATGGTCCTGCCTTCTTCAATGAAACGCCAGTTTGATTGACCCTGAAGATTGACGTCCACAATGCAGGGCAGATGCCGCAGATCTTCCGGATGCTTGGGCGTTCCATGCTTCTCGAGCAACACCGGCGCCGCGCCGACGACCACATGCATATCCGCGATTTTGCGGGCGATCAGCGAAGAATCAGCCAGGGTCGAAATCCGCAGGGCCAGATCAATCCCCTCATCCACCAGGTCGACATACCGATCCTCAAGACGCAGGTCGAGCGTCACCTTAGGATGCTTTGCCAGGTACTCGTATATCGCAGGCGCCAGCGATGTCTCGCCGAAATTTCGTGGCGCCGATACTCGGAGCAGTCCCCTTGGCTCGGAGGTTTGATCCGTGATCGTGGCGTCTAAATCATCGAGCTGCTGCAACAGCGTACTGGCTTCGCGATAATAGGCTTCACCGGCTTCGGTCAGGCTCAGTTTGCGCGTCGTACGATTCATCAGCCGCACGCCCAAATAGTCTTCCAGATCGGTGACATATTTGCTGAGCAACGCCTTGGACCGGCCATGCTCACGCGCTGCGGACGAAAAGCCGCCGGAGTCGAACACCTGGATAAAAGCCCGGATGCGCGCCAGATCCTGGGTCATGCAGACATGTCCTTGGTCATGGCCATTTGCTCACGAGCTCATCCTTAGCTCACGCTTAGCGTAACCCTGTGGGGTGAACAACGATGGCTCTTGGTCATTCCACGATTAACGATAGGATAAGGACAACCGTCGACGTCACCAAGGAGATCGGACTATTTTCCCGCCAATGTCCAGACCTTCATCCCGCTCCACACTTTACCGGTTGATCGAGGCCGGGCAGCTTGCCCATAAGGCATTGCTGCTGCCCTTGGTGGAACGCGGACTGGAGCCCGGCGATGATGCCATCCTGTTTGAGCTGGGTCGCTCCGGCATGACCGAAGCGGCGTTGGCGGCTGAACTAGGCCTCACCAAAGAAGCTCTCAGTGTGCGGCTTTCGAGGCTGGCTGATCGCGAACTGATTGCCCGCCAGGCGGTCGGACCCGAACTCTCGCCAGGGCTAGCTCTGACAGAACGCGGCGTTCGCATTCGCAACAACCTGGCCGACAATTGGAGCCAGCTCGAGGAAGCGCTTATGGGTGAGCTCAAGCCCAAGCAGCGCAAGAAGCTCGCCGACCGCCTGAAGCGCTTCGCCGAACTGCTTCGGCTCTGATCCCACAAGCTGACAGAAACATTCAGCTTGGGTTCATCGGCAAAAGTGTTTGCTCCCCTTACGGGCACGGGATGCCCAAGAGCTTCAGGAGAACAACAATGGCTTTGAGCAAGACACTCATGGCTGCAGGTGTGGCGGCAGCGGCGCTTCTGGCGACCTCGGTGTCGGCCTTTGCAGCCCCCGCTTACGCAACCGGCAATGTCAACGTCCGCTCCGGTCCGGGTACGCAATATGGCCGCGTCGACGCGCTTGTTCGCGGCCAACAGGTTGATGTCCAGCAGTGCCGCGGCAGCTGGTGCTATGTGGTCAAGAGCGGCCCGGATGGCTGGGTTTCTTCCAATTACC
>CAKTFF010000300.1 GCA_934553185.1 uncultured Devosia sp. | reverse complement strand
AGGCCGATAAACAGCGAATAGCGCGCGCCGTGGATCAGCCGGCTCAGCATGTCGCGGCCCACCGGATCGGTGCCGAGGATAAAGCGCGGATCGCCCAGCGCATCCCAGATCGGGGGCGTCAGGATCGCGTCGCGATATTGCTGGTCAGGCGAATGGGGCGCGATGAGCGGCGCAAAAACGGCAACCAGCACGAGGAGGGTGAACACCACCAGCCCAATAACCGCGCCGCGGTTCACCGAAAAGTAGTGCCAGAATTCGCGCAGGCTGGCGCCAAAATCGGCCTTTTCGGCCACGGGAGTTGCTTGGATCTGGCTCATTACTTCACCCTGATACGCGGGTTGATGACGGCATAAAGCACGTCGACCAAGAGGTTCACGGCCATGACGATCAAGGCGATCAAAAGGAGGCCGGACTGAACCACGACATAGTCGCGCTTGGATATGGAATCGATCATCCACTTGCCGATGCCCGGCCAGGAAAAGATCGTTTCGGTAAGGATGGCGCCGCCAAGCAGCAGCCCAACCTGGAGGCCAATGGTGGTGATCACCGGGATCATGGCATTGCGCAGCGCATGGACATTGACCACCCGGCGGGGCGACAGGCCCTTGGCGCGGGCGGTGCGCACATAGTCTTCACCCAGAACTTCCAGCATGGCCGAGCGGGTCTGGCGGGCGATCACCGCCAGGGGAATGGTGCCCAGCACGATGGCGGGCAGGATCAGGTGGCGCAGTGCTGAAACGAAGGCGGGCCAATTGCCGTAAAGCAGCGTATCGACCAGCATGAAGCCGGTAATGGGCCGCAGGAAAAAGGTCAAGGCAATGCGGCCCGAGACGGGGGTCCAGCCCAGATAGCCGGAAAAGAAGATGATCAGCAGCAGGCCCCACCAGAAAATGGGCATGGAATAGCCGGTCAGCGCCACGCCCATGGTCAGCTGATCGAACCACGAGCCGCGCTTGACGGCGGCAAAGATGCCGGCCGGGATGCCGACAACCACGGCAAAGATCATGGCGACCAGCGCCAATTCGATCGTGGCGGGAAACAGCGTCATGAACTCGGTGAGGACCGGGCGCTTGGTGGCCAGCGACACGCCGAAATTGCCCTGCAGCACGCTGCCCAGGTAATTGAAATATTGCTGCCAGATGGGAAGATTGTAGCCGAACTGCTCGCGCAGCACCTCGTAGCGCTCGGGCGTCACGCCATGCTGGCCGGCCATGGCCAGGATGGGGTCGCCGGGCAGGACGCGCACGAAAAAGAACGCGCATAGTGAAATGCCGATCACGGTCGGGATGATCAGCGCCACCCGGCGCAGAATGAAATTGAGCATGAGCTTTGGGCCCCTGAGCGCACGCCTTTTCCCTATGGAGATCGGCTTGGCTCGCGTTTCCTGTTGCGGCAGGGCGGTGGACGGGTGCCGTTTGCTCGGCGCCTCGAAAACCCTGCTCTCGTCACGTGATCTAAAAAGCGGAGCCTCGTTCCGGCGGACCGGATCGAGGCTCCTGTTCGTTTACGGCGAACGCCTTACTCGGCGATATCGACGCCCTTGAAGCTGTGGTTGCCCAGCGGGCTCATGGCATAGCCGGTCACGGTCTTCTTCATGGGCATGAAGACGCGCGAATGGGCCAGGGTCATGGCGGGTTCGTCAGCCTTGAAGATTTCCTGGGCCTGGGAATACAGCGCGGCGCGCTCTTCCTGGTCCGAAGTGGTCTTGGCTTCCTGGATCAGAGCTTCGAACTCGTCGTTGCACCAGCTCGAATAGTTGGACACGCCGATAGCCGAGCAGGAGAAGAGGGTGGCAAAGAAGTTGTCCGGATCACCATTGTCGCCGGTCCAGCCGATCTGGAACGGACCCTTGCGGTCGGGCTGCTTGCCGCGCTCGCGATATTCGGTCCATTCATAGGTGACGATGTTGGCGGTGACGCCGATCGCCGCCCAGTCGGCCTGGATCAGTTCGGCAACGCGCTGGGCGTTGGGGTTGTAGGGACGCGACACGGGCATGGCCCAAAGGTCGGTGGTCAGCTCGGTGACGCCGGCTTCGGCCAGCAGCGCCTTGGCGGCTTCCGGATCATAGGTGTCGGCCGCGACGGCGTCGTTATAGGACCACATGGTGGGCGGGATCAGGTTTTTGGCGTCCTGGCCCGCACCCTGGTAGACCGCTTCGATGATGGCAGCCTTGTCGATCGCCATGGAAAGCGCCTTGCGCACCTGGACGTTGTCGAATGGCGGCTCGGTCACGTTGTAGGACATGTAGCCGATGTTGAGGCCTTCCTGCTCCATGACGGTCAGGTTGGGATCGGCCTGGAGCGTGGCGATATCGGCAGGCGCCGGATAGGGCATGATATCGCATTCGCCGGCGATCAGGCGCTGCGCGCGCACCGACGGGTCGGTGGTGATGGCAAACACCAGATCATCGATGGGCTGCTTGCCATCCCAATAGTCGGCAAAGGCCTGGTAGCGGATCACGGTGTCGAGCTGGTAATCAACGAACTGGAACGGGCCATTGCCGATCGGCTGGGTGGAGAAGGCCGCCATGTTGCCGTCAGCTTCGAGCTTGTCGGCATATTCCTTGGACACGATGGAGGCAAAATCCATCGCCAGGTTGGCGAGCATCGGCGCATTTGGCTCGTTGAGGACGAACTTGACGGTCAGGTCGTCGACGGCCACGATTTCCTTGATGTATTTGGGCATGTCCATGCCCTGGAAATAGTCCCAGGTCATGCCTTCGAGATAGGCATACCAGGCATTGTCTTCCTTCCACTGGCGCTCAAACGAGAAGATCACGTCTTCGGCGGTGAGATCGCGGGTGGGGGTGAAATATTCGGTGGTGTGAAACTTGGTGCCGGGGCGCAGGTTGAAGGTGATTTCGAGGCCGTCCTCGGAGATTTCCCAGCTTTCAGCCAGAGCAGGCGTCACTTCGGTGCCGCCGGGAGCGAACTCGACCAGGCGGCTATAAATGGTGTGGGAGCTCGCGTCGAAGTCGTTGCCGCCGGTCAGCGGACCGGGATCGAAGTGGGCAGGCGAAGCTTCCGAGCAAAATACCAGCTGCTTGGCCTGGGCGGCACCGGCCGTCAGCGCCACCATGGCGGTCGCCGCAAGCAGCATGTTCATGATTTTCATGGATGTTGTCTCCCGAGTATTTATGCGCATCCGGCTTGCCGACCGGAGCTTGCCGGCCAACAAAGCCTAGAATCCTTGGGGATGCAAGCACGCAGTTTGACCATTTGGTCAATCTGATGACAGCTTGGGCATCATCCACAGGATTGGACGGTTTACGCATGAACCGTTCGACAGCAACAGGCGCTTGACCATCAGCGCTTCATGGTGATCCATGCAGCCATGAGCCAATCGATCGCTACGGTATCCCTCCTCGTTCGCGACTATGACGAAGCCATCGCCTTTTACTGCGACGTGGTGGGGTTTGACCTGCTTGCCGACAACGATCTTGGCGGCGGCAAGCGCTGGGTGGTGGTTGCTCCGGGCGGGCGCTCGGGCGCGCAACTGTTGCTGGCTCGGGCGGATGGTCTCGAGCAGGAGGCAGCGGTGGGCCGGC
>CAKTFF010000299.1 GCA_934553185.1 uncultured Devosia sp. | reverse complement strand
GGCTTGTCACGGTCACAGTTCTTGCAACCCAAAATATCAACGGCGTTACATATGCCTTTGGACCAAGTCGAGTTAGATTTAGAAACGGGCTTTACTATCGCACGGCATACACCACCAACGGCACTAACCTGAAAGCGGCGTTGTTCGTCTCCAACGATGGCCTAAACTGGTCCTTGAGGTCTACCATTTTCGGGAATGGTGGTCTGGATTTCACCGAGAGCGATGTTACCTGGCGATCTGACAATACGATGTATGCAGTCTCTCGCGAGTTGTCAGGAGGGTCTTCGGTTGGGAACATATACATCGCAACATCGACCGACGATGGGCTGACGTGGAGCGCTCCTAGCTTATTTACCAATGCTTTTATCAATGGCGTTCAGCCGCAAATCTTGACCCTGCCTAACGATGATCTGCTGCTGATGACCTCCGACCGGACTGGACCTAGTGGTTCGGCGGGCGGGGCTATCCTCTATGGCCCAAATGTCACCGGCATTGCCGCTTGGCGACTTCCGGCCGGACAAGACCCAAGTGTTGCAAATTGGAGTTTTCGGCAAATGCTGAGCTTCTTCTACAGCACGGACGGGGGGCAGCCCTGGCCGGTCCTGCTGGCGGACGGTAAGGTCTTTGCCCCCTTTTATGCCAGGAAGTCGGTCGGGGTGGACCCGATCATCTCTTCCATAGCCTTTGATCCGACCAAACTCTAGCTCTGCGCGCTCGCGTGGCTGCCCTAGAGCCCTAATCCCCCATACATCAACGGAGGCCCATTATGGCCCAAGACAACTTCGCTCGCGCGTTGAGCGCTGTGCTGCGCCATGAAGGTGGTTATGCTGATCACCCACGCGATCCCGGCGGCGCCACGAACATGGGGATTACACGCAAGACGTTGGCCAGCTGGCGCAAGGTTTCGCCGTGGTGGAACCTTTCTAAGGATGAGGTGAAGAGGCTGACCCAGGGCGAGGCTGGAAGCATCTACCGCGCCAACTACTGGAACGAGATCAAGGGCGACAGCCTGCCGGCCGGCTTAGACTACGCAGTCATGGACTACGCGGTCAACAGCGGGCCGGGCAGGGCGGCTAAGCTGCTCCAGTCTCTTGTAGGTGTAGCGCAGGACGGGCAAATCGGCCCTGTCACGCTCCTAGCGGTCGGCAAAGTGCATTCCTCAAATCTGTCATCGCTGATCAATGCCTATTGCGATGCGCGGCTGAAGTTTCTTAGTGGCCTGAGCACTTTCCCCACTTTCGGCAGGGGGTGGAAAAATCGTGTCGCTGATGTCCGTAAAGACGCGCTTCTGATGCTGGCCGCGCCTGTGCCGCCCCAGCCTGACATAGACCACTATGAGCCGCCTGCCGCGCCTTTGCCGATCGACACACCTGATCCCGTCGAAACCCCTGCCGAAGTCACCCGCAAGACCCTGCCCTCCTGGCTGCTGATCGTCGGCGGGCTGGCGCTGGTCATCATCCTGTTCATCATCATCACCCGCGCTTAGGAGGCGCACAACCATGTTCCAGAACGTCATCGTAGGCTGGTTCACGCGCCGCGGCCTTGAGCTGGGCGGCATCTTCGGCATCTTGTGGACGATCTACGCCAACCTTCCCCCGGCCTCTCAGAACGCTATTGAACGGCTTATGACCGGTCAGTGGCAGGAAGTGACGCTAGGCGCCCTCGCTCCACTGGGGATCGCCGTATTCGGCTACCTGTGGTCCTTCCGCTCTACCGTGAAGCCGCAGGTCGTCACCACCGACGCCAAGCAGATCACGTTGCCCAAGCATGCCGAAGCGACCGAGCTTGTCGAGGACATCGCCAAGCGCGCGAAAGCGAACCTGCCTTACGTAAAGCCGAACCGCGATCGTCTCGTCGGCCGGGCTCAGTAAGCCATCCCCAATCCTTCCATCCTATCCTGGTCTGCGATGAACCAGGAGGGAACCCATGAACATCATCGCTCGGAACATTTCCATGGAAGCTAAGGACGTTGTTGAAACCGGTGTCGAGCTTTACGGCACGATCGAGCAGGCGGCCGCCGATATTGCCCAGGCGCTGATCAAGCTGCATGACCTTCATGACGACGCCTACCGTACCGATCTGATCACCGGCACCGAAGCCATGGAGGGCAAAGGCCGGGTGCTTTCGCTCCTCGGCGCCGTGGGTGATCTGCAGATCATGGTGATGGCTGAGCACGTGTTCGCCGCTGAAAAGGCCAAGGCGAAGAATGTGGACATCGCCACACCTTATCGGCCACTCCCGGCTAAGATAAAAGCCAAAAGCGGCGGCGGCGGCCGCTAATCTCAACATCAGGGGCTCGCTATGATCTCTTTTTGGAACGTGATGATCCTCATCGTGTATGTGGCGGGCCTCGTCATGAGCAGAGGCATCCCCAGGGCCTGCCTATGGCTTGGGTTTGGACTATCCGCCTACATCCTCTCTGTCGCATACTGGCGCACCTCTCTGCCCGCCCCAGAGGTATTTGCTGGCGTTCTGGACGCCATGATCTTCGTGGTTATGTTCCGGTTGGCTTACGAGCAATGGGAGGTTTGGATCATGAAGATCTTCCTCGCCTGCCTCGCCATCAACCTGCTCTATTCGGTTGGGGTGAACTACGGCATCGGGCTGACCGATGCCTACGTAATGACAGCGGTTCTCGAGGTTCTGAATATCCTTGTCGCTGGGACGACGATGTTCGTTGCCGCTCTGGCGGAGACGGGAGGCCGCAGTGGTCGGGCCTTTGATCTTAGGCGCTCTGTTTTTGGGCTGCATCTACCTTCTTACGAAAAAGCAGCAGCAGATCGATGGGCGCCGTAGAAACCGCGGTTCAGCAGGCGACTGCTAACCTCGCCGCGACTTACGGGCCAGCGATCGCCGCCCTCTTTGGGTTTATGATGCTGGTTATTGTGGTCCTCGGGCTAGTCGTCCGAACCCTCTACAACAAAATGTGGACGATCAAGGACGCTGCGGACAAGGAAGTTGCTCGCCTCCAAGAGGCTAAGAATGCCGACATGCGCCATTCGCAGCAGCGCGAAACTGACTTGGTGGAGCGGCTGGAAAACATCGCTGAGGGCGCCGGCATTAACATGCGGAGGTCGCGGCAATGATGGACCGCCTCAGTCAGTTTATCCGCATAGCGTTCCTCAATGAGCAACCGGTCATTTCCCGCGATCAGGAAAAGATCGTGGAAAGCAGTAAATTAAACATCAAGCAGAGAGAAATCGAAAAGCGCTACAGGCAAGGCCTGGACAATCTCGATGCCCTTTTCGCAGCCGTTATTAACGAAAAAGGGAATGGACATGGGGATTAACCGTAACGTCTTTGAGCTCGGCGGCATCCTGTCTATCGCCGCTGTTCTGCATGTCACGTTTAGACCTGATGTGCCTCGTCACATAGCATCTGCCGGGCTGATCGTGGCCGTGCTTCTCTGTGTTGCGTTGTACGGGGCAAGAGCCGTGCGGGCGTTCCGTCAGATCCAGCAACGGAACTACTGGCGTTTCCAGATCGGCTTCGTCTATGGCATCATGTTTTTAGGCTTTGGTGAAGCTTGGCGAATGGCAAGCCGATGG
>CAKTFF010000298.1 GCA_934553185.1 uncultured Devosia sp. | reverse complement strand
GGCCAAGGGCTTCCGCTATGCCGATGTCGGCCGTGGCACTCCGCGCGGCGCGGAAACCGCATCGCTGCTCGACGCCTGAAACGGCAAGCGCCTCTTCTAGACGCAACATCGTGCGGGACATCCTCGTTCCGCACGAAAAAACCGATCGGGGCTGATGATGAGCGTGGATGGGCCAAAGGCCTCGGTGGTGATGGCCAGCAATTCGTCTGTGGACGATGTTGCCCCCGCTCTTGAGGCGCTCCTCTCCCAGACCTACCGCAATCTTGAGATCGTTTTCGTGCTCGACCGGCCAGCCGACGAGGCCGAGCAGGATGGGTTTCGCAGCCGCTATCCGGGTGTCGTGTTCGAGTTCCTAGGTGCGGTGCATCGCCTGCCGACGGCCCTCAATGCCGGCATTCGGCGCGCCACGGGCACGGTTATCGTCCGTTGCGACGACGACGACATCTGCGATCCGGCGCGCGTCGAACGGCAGGTGGAACTCCTTTTGCGTGACGGGCTGGACTTTGTCTGCAGCCAGGCCTGGGGCAAGCGTCCGGGGGACAACGATGGCTGGCTGATCGACTGCCCGCCCGATGACGCTGCGATCAAGGCAGCGCTGGAGGAGCGCAACATCATCGTTCATTCGAGCCTTGTGGGGCTGAAGTCGAGTTTCGAGACGTTGGGTCTCTATAATCCCGCTTTCACCCGGGCTCAGGATTATGAGCTCTACCTCCGGGCGATCCGTTCAGGTTGTCGGTTTGGTGCGGTGCAGGCGCCGTTGGTGACGCGCTTTTATCCCGATACGTCCATCACCGTGAAGCACCGCAAGAACCAGATCATGTTCTCGTTCGCCGCGCAGGTGCTCCATGCCGCCCACAAGAACGACATGGGCTACCTCCTCGGCAAGGTTTCCCATTACATGAGCCTGCTGATGACCCCCAACTTCGCCCGCGCCCTAAAGCGCCGGGTCGACCTGATCAAGAAAAAAGGGCGCTAGCATGCGGGTTCTGGTTGTTGGTGCGCGCGGCATCCCCAATGTCGAAGGTGGGGCGGAAAAGAACGCCGAAAAAATCTTTCCGCGCATGGTGGCCATGGGCGCAGAGGTCGACCTTTTGTGCCTCACCGGCGCAACCGACCGCGACGAATATCGCGGCGTCAAGCTGCCGCGCGTGCCCAACATCAAGCTGCTGGGCACCGACAAGCTCGCCTATTATTTTTATGCGCCTTTCTATGCCCTCAAGTTCCGGCCTGACGTCGTGCATTTTCAGGGGCTCGGGTCGGCCATCTTTCTTTGGCTCTATCGCCTGAGCGGGGTAACCACCGTCGTCCGCTATGGGTCGGCCGACTACATGCTGGAAAAATGGGGCTTCCTTGGTCGCCTTGGTTTCCGCTGGGCGGAATGGCAGCTTCGCCTCGCCCACCGGGTCGTTGCTGTGACGCCAGCGCTCAAGGAACGCCTTGCCGACAAAGGCATCGAGCGCAATGTCGTGGTCATTCCCAATGCCCTTGACGATGCCGAACGGCCTGCCGACACGGCCAATCTTGACCGCCTCGACCTGCATGGCAAAAAGTTCGTTCTTTCGGTTGGCCGCGTCACCGCACAGAAGAACTTCATTCTCCTGGTGGAAGCCTTCAAGCTCGCCAAGTCACAGGGCGCGGTTCTGGATAAGCTGGTGATTGTCGGCGGCCTCGATGAAACCGCCTATGTCGATGCCCTCAAGCCCCATCTGACCGGCGACGTCATCCTGACCGGTCGCCTGCCGCGTAATTCCTTTCTTGATCTGTTGACCCATTGCACTGTTTTCGTGAACTCATCGGTGCATGAGGGCCATTCCAACGCGGTGATGGAAGCGATCTCCTATGAACTACCGCTGATCGTCAGCGACATTCCGGAAAACCGCGACCTGCCGCTCGAGCCGGCGCAGTTCTTCCGTAGCGGTGACACTGCCGACCTGGCCCAGCGGCTGGGCATGGCCGCTGCCGATCCGAACAGCCTCAAGTCGCATCGCAGCGCTTTTCTGGACTGGGACCAGGTCGCCACCCAGACCTATCGTTTATACACCGAGCGCTGATCGACATGACCACCGAACAAAACGACGGCGCTGTGCCAGCCATCTCCCCTTCCGGCGCGCGTGACAGCGTCTTGGGCTTTTTCACCTCCTTTGGCGGATCGCTCAACCGCTGGGAGGATGATGGTATTCTCGACCGCGAAATCCTGCTGCCGGCATCTTTCTTGCGCATGGGCGTGTTCGACCGCGTGTCGATCTTCAGCTACAGCCGCCATGACGAGGAACTGCTGGAGCAGATGGCCCAGCAGAACCCTGTTTTTTCCCGCATAAGCGTGCTTGCTCCCCCACGCTGGCTGCCGGCCAATGCTGCGGGCAAGCTGATCTACTCGGTGTTTGGGCCGCTCATGCACCGCAAGGCGCTCAAAGCCGCCACCGTGCTCAAGACCAACCAGATCAGCGGCTCCTGGAGTGCCCTGATCAGCAAGCTCATCACCGGCCGTCCGCTGACGCTGCGCTTTGGATATATTCTGTCGCGGCGCCACAAGCTCAACGGCAAGGCACTGGCTGCCCGTGTGTCGGAAATCATCGAAACGGTCGGCTACAACTTGGCCGACAACATCGTCGTCACCTCGGAAAACGCCCGCGACAGCGTCAAGCGCCTGACCCGCGATCCGCGCAAGATCCACCTTGTGCCCACCTATGTCGATCCATCGGTGTTCCAGCCCAAGACCCGATACGATTTCACCACGCCCGTGCTTTATGTCGGACGCTTCACCCCGCAAAAGAACCTGATTAACCTGATCCGCGCCTGTGCAGCCATCAAGTGGGAACTGCACCTGGTGGGATCGGGAGAGCAGGAGCCCGAACTGGTGCGCGTGGCGCAGGAAACCAATTGCCATGTGTCGTTTCTGGGCCGGATCGACAACACCGAATTGGCGCACCTGATGCAGCGCTATGCCGTGTTCGCGCTGCCAAGCCTGCATGAAGGCCTGCCCAAGGTGCTGATCGAAGCCATGGCGAGCGGGCTGATCTGTGTCGGCACCAATGTGCCGGGCACGTCTGACCTCATTATCAATGGCGTCAGTGGCTACCTCGTGCCCGACACCTCGGCGGAAGCAATCGCGCAGGGGCTTTACCAAGCCATCAGCGAGCAGAAGATCGCGTATGGCGTGGCGGCACGCGAGCAGATCGAAGCCAAGTTCAGCATCGAAAAATATGTCCATGCCGAAGCGGCGATCCTCTTGGGCACCGTGCCGACGCAGCCGGCCGCTTCATGACGACAAGGCGATAAGCGGCTGATGTCCATCAAGGCCAAAACTTCGAGCGGCATTTTTTGGAATATACTGTCCAACTCCTCGACACAGTTGGCCAATCTGCTTGTCTTCATCCTTCTTGCCCGGCAGTTGTCACTGGACGAGTTCGGCATCGTCATGCTTGCCGTGCTGGTGATCAACTTCTTCACCATCTTCGTCAAGGAAGGCGTCACCGAGCATCTGGTGCAGCGTGAAACGGTGGACGATGTGTTCCTCAGCACCGGCTTCTGGCTGGCGTTGGGCGGCG
>CAKTFF010000297.1 GCA_934553185.1 uncultured Devosia sp. | reverse complement strand
GCGCCTGCTCGACACCGGTGCCGATGGCTTTATTCCAGCGTCGACCCTGGGGGATGACTTCTTCCGCTATGTGGAAGAGCAGCAGGCCATGATCGGCGATCGGACCGGGGAAAAGTTCGCGCTGGGCGACCGCGTTACGGTGCGGCTGCTGGAAACGGCGCCCGTCGCGGGTGCGCTGCGCTTCGAGCTCCTCTCGGAAGGCGCGCGCGGCAATCCGTCATCTGGGCGGCGGCCGCCAAAAGGATCATCTGGGAAGAAGGTTTTCCGCGGTCGCAGAAAGAGGTAGCGCCATGGCTTTCAAGGCTCTTGAACAACGCAGCGTCCTCCGAGCCATGTGGCGCGGCGCCCTCTGCAAGTGTCCCCATTGCGGCCAGGGCCGCATGTTCCGCGCCTATCTCAAGGTTGCCGACCAGTGCGACACGTGTGGCGAAGAACTGCACTTCCACCGCGCTGATGATTTCCCGCCCTATATCGCCATCATGATCGTGGGCCACCTGCTGGTCGCGGTCATGCTCCACATGGACATGGTCTGGCACGTCAATCCGCTGACCTACCTGTACACCATGATCCCCTTGGGCGTGATAATGCCGCTGGCCATCCTGCCCTCCATCAAGGGCGCGATCGTTGGCCTGCAATGGGCCAACCACATGTACGGCTTCGGCACGCGGCAGTTCGACTGACCCGCCCTTTCCGACACGCCCTCGTGGTTCGAGGGTCGCTTTGCTCCCGCCTCACCATGAGGGCTACTGGAACACCTCACCCAGAGTAGCCCTCATGGTGAGGTGCTTTGCGCAGCAAAGCCTCGAACCACGAGCGCGTGGCACTCCATCCTTGACTTCCTCTCTGAAATCCGTAGTTTGCGCTCAAATTCCGGCGCCGGGGATTCCGCGGCGCCTTTCGCATTATGAGGACCGACCATGGCCAAAGCCGCTTCCGTCAAGATCAAGCTCGTGTCGACGGCTGATACTGGCTACTACTACGTCACCAAGAAGAACGCCCGCACCCAGACCGAGAAGCTTTCGTACAACAAGTACGATCCGGTTGTGCGCAAGCACGTCGAATTCAAGGAAGCCAAGATCAAGTAATCTGGCGTTTATCCTCCTTCGAAAAGGCCCCGCATCCCCGATGCGGGGCCTTTTTGTTTGCAGCAGGAAATCACAAGATAACCGCGAGAAAACTACCGGCATGCCGGCAGAAATCGCGCTGATTCAGGGGTTTTCTGGAAGAAGTGGCTGGTCCGGAGCGGCATGTCGAAGAGGCCACTCTGTCCGCATCCGGACCAACCGCCCTACGGGAGACTCAGGAGTTGCGGCGGACCTGAGTGAAGCCGTAGGGAACCCGCAGCGGCGTCCCGATCGGGTGCTCGCTGGTGTTGAATTGACCCTACGCTTCCAGGGGCGAAACTCAAGGCAAACCAGCCGCTTGCGGCCGGTAAGCTCTTGTTAATTATAACAGATAACCCTAATGCGTCCAATTGGACGGATCCTCAGGCGGCGTCGAATACCACGCGGTTGCGCCCGCCGCGCTTAGCCCGGTACAGCGCCACGTCTGCCCGCTTGATCAGCGTTTCGGGCGTATCGGACACCGTCTCATTGAGCGTCACCCCAGCCGACACGGTCACCGCCAGCGGCCGGCCGGCATTGACCTCGAACACCCGGTCGCTGATCGCCTGCCGCACCCGCTCGGCCACCATTTCCGCCTGCCGGAAATCGGTGTCGGGCATCAGCACCACGAACTCCTCGCCGCCGAATCTGCAAGCAAGATCAACGCCGCGGATGTTGCGCTTAAGGCGTACCGCGAACTCCTTGATCACCGCATCGCCCACGTCATGACCATAGGTGTCGTTGACCGACTTGAAGTGATCGATATCGAGGATCATCAACGCCATGTCGCGTTCCTGATCGTGCGCCTTGCCCAGCATCACGCCCAGATGGCGGTCGAAATAGCGGCGGTTATAGAGCCCCGTCATGTCGTCGGTCACGGCTAAGGCCATGGTATTGCTGACGCTTTGGCGTAACTCCATGGCATAGCGATGCCGGCGGATCTGGGTGCGCACGCGCGCTGCCAGCTCATTGCGCTCCACCGGGCGGGAAATGAAATCGTTGATCCCCAGGTCAAGCGCCCGCACCACTTTGGGCTTGTCGCCCTCGTCGGCGATCAACAGAATGGGCAGGTTGCGGCTGTGCTCAAGCGTGCGAATTTGCGAGCAGACGCGCAGCGCATCGAATTCATCGAGCGCCATGGTCACCAGCGCCAATTCATATTGTTTGCCAGTGACTTGAAACACGGCGTCAGCAGGATCGAGCAAGATATCCACGTCGTGCTCAGGCGTGAGATAACCTTTGATGCGTTCGGCGTGCCGCTGATCGGTATCCACCAGCAGAATGGAGCCACTGCCGGTATTGATCTTGTCCATGGCGCGGATGGCGTCTTCGATGGCGATCTGCTGGCCGGTCATGGCGCGGGCGCGCAGCTCGTCGGTCAGCGACTTCAGCCGGACCAACGATTTGACGCGCGCCATGAGCTGCATGTCGTCGACCGGCTTGGTCAGGAAGTCGTCGGCGCCGACATTGAGCCCGTTGACCCGGTCGGAGGGCTGATCGAGCGCCGTGATCATCAGCACAGGCACATGCTGGGTCTGGGGATTACTTTTGAGCCGGCGGCAGACTTCGAAGCCGTCCATGCCCGGCATCATCACGTCGAGCAGCACGATATCCACGTCGGACGACGCCATGATCTGGAGCGCCTGCAGCCCGGATGTCGCGGTGACGACATCGTAGTATTCGGCCGTCAGTCGGGCTTCGAGCAGGCGCACATTGGTGGGGATGTCGTCGACAATCAGTATGCGTGCAGTCACTCTGGTGCCCCGAAAACCTGTTTGCCGGCCGCGGGCTGCTGCCGGCGGCATCGAACGGGCCGATCACGCGGACCGGGCGAGCGGCACAAGGAGATCAAGCAGGCCCAATGTAGCGGGCAATAGTTTCCAGAAAGTGAGGTACGGAAATTGGTTTGCTGATGTAACCCTCGCAACCGCCCTGCAGAATACGTTCCTCGTCGCCCTTCATGGCGAAGGCGGTGACGGCAATCACGGGGATATGTGCCAGTTCGTCATCGTCCTTCAGCCATTTGGTGACCACAAGGCCGCTGACTTCAGGCAGCTGAATGTCCATCAGGATTAGGTCAGGATGGTGAGCCCGCGCAAGATCAAGCGCCTCCATGCCGTTTCTGGTCTGGATGACTGCATAGCCGCGTGATTCCAGAAGATCGTTGAAGAGCTTCATGTTGAGCTCGTTGTCTTCAACGATCATAACAGTCTTGGGCATAGAACCTTCCTCGCGCCGAACGGCACTTCGCTTCGTCGCCCCCTTGGGGTAACATGGTATCTCTTACGAAACCGCAAAGAGGCCGGCTTTGCCGCGTTCCCCCCAAGCCGATCTATCCGCATCCTCCCTCGCCGAGTCCTGCCTCGGCTATCTCGCGGAGAACCCCGACGAACTGCTGGCCTTCATGCAGCATGCCGGGCTCGATCCCGATGCGCTGCGACGGGCCGTCGGGTCTACGAG
>CAKTFF010000296.1 GCA_934553185.1 uncultured Devosia sp. | reverse complement strand
GGCAAGGAAAGCGGCTACTTCAACGGGCACGTGCCATCGACGGCGATCAACTCCATGATTGCCGCGCTCTGCGCCGTTCTCTATGGCTTTAACCAGATCGTGCTCAGCAATGAACGCTCGGCCAGCGAAGGCAATGTCCAGTTCGACGGCCGCGAGACCAATCACCAATATTCCAAGTCGCTCGGTTTCGAACTGCTGATTGCCACCATTCTGGCCGATGCGACCGGTGGCGCGCTCAAGTACTTTTCGCTGTTGCGACCCTATTCAGAAGCCCGCATCGCCTCGCTCTTCACCGGTGAAACCAGGTTTGACCACGTCTTCTCCTCCTGCAACCGCAACTTCCGGCTGGGCGGCAATGATGGCCCGCTCTGGTGCGGCGAATGCCCCAAATGTCATTTCGTGTTCCTGATCTTTGCCCCCTTCATGCCAAAGGATCGGTTGCTGTCCATTTTTGGCAAGAACCTGCTCGACAACCCTGCTCATGAAGCCTCTTTCCGCGAGCTTGCCGGGCTTGCGGGGCAGAAGCCGTGGGAATGCGTCGGTGAAATCCTCGAGGCTGCGGCCTGCCTTTATACGCTGACACGTCATGCCGATTGGCACGAAGCCGCCGTTGTTCGTGCCGTCAAGGCTGACCTACTGGCACAGTATGGCGAGCCGAGGCTCCAACTGGCCATGGCGGAATGCCTGACCGACAGCCACGACCACCATGTCCCGCCAGCCCTCTGGTCCAAGGTTGCCGCCTATGCGGTTTGAGGAACCAGTTCTCCTATATGGCGCAGGTCGCGAAGCGGTTTCGACACGCGCCTTTCTCCAGGCACGCCAGCCCGACCTCAAGGTGTTTGTTTCCGTCGATAGCGGTCCGGTCGACATTGCCGATGCCGAACTGATTGCCCCCGAGGAGCTTCCACAGGCGATCAAGGACCATCGCTTCGGCCTCATCATCAAAAGCCCTGGCGTCTCGCTCTACAAGCCTGTGTTCGATCTGGCGCGGCATGCAGGCATACCGGTCACCTCAAACCTCAATCTTTGGGGCGCAACCTATCGGCACGCTCGGACCGTGATCGCCATTACCGGCACCAAGGGCAAATCCACCACGGCCACCCTGGTCCACCTGATGCTGACCCGCTCCGGGATCGATGCAGGCCTTGCTGGCAATGTTGGGCGAGCGCCACTCGATATCGCCGACCACCATCCCGTGGTCATCTTCGAACTCTCGAGCTACCAGACTGCGGACATGAACTGGTTGCCCGACATTGCAGCGGTGACCAACCTTTACCCCGAACATGTCGACTGGCACGGTAGCGTCGAGCGCTATTATGCCGACAAGCTCCATCTGATCGACCGGGACGGCAGCTTCCCCGTGGCTTTGGGCGCAGCCGCGCGCGGCAACAATCTGGTGGCGCAGGCCGTTCGCGACCACCGTCGCCTTCTTCGTGATCTTTCCGCGGAAGAGAGCGGCGCGATCGAGAAGGCGACCCTTGGCTCACGCCTCAAGGGCGCACACAATCTTGCCAATGCGCTACTTGCCGCACAGATTGCCTTGGCGGCGGGTGGAACCATGGAGGGCATCCTTAGCGGTATCGCTGCTTTCAAACCGCTTCCGCATCGGCTCGAAGAACATCAGTTCGGCGGCACCATCTTTGTTGATGACTCGATCTCCACCACACCGGAAGCCACCAAAGCAGCGCTTGCAGCCTATCGCGGCTACCGCCTGGCCCTCATCGCCGGTGGCCACGAACGCAGCCAGGATTACGGCGAACTCGCGGGCATGCTGGCAGGCTTTGGCGTAACGACCCTGGCCTGCCTGCCGGTCACTGGCGCCCGACTGGCTGCTGCCACCCGAACTGAGGCGCCCCATATCACCGTGTTGGCTGAGCCCGATCTCGCGACCGCCATGCAGACGCTTTATGACCACCGGCAGGCATTTGATGCAGTGATCCTCTCGCCTGGCGCGCCCAGCTACAACCAGTTCAAGAACTTCGAGGAACGTGGCCGGCAGTTCATCGCCTTAGCGTCCACGATTTTCGGGGAGGCTCAGTGAACGGCGCTGTTTATCTCGCCATTGCCATCATCGGGGAGGTCATCGCAACCTCGTTTCTACGCGCCTCGGCGGGCTTCACTCAGTTCCTGCCGTCCGTGGTTGTGGTGGTCGGCTACAGCGTCACCTTCTATTTCTTTTCGCTGGCGCTGCAGACCATTCCCGTCGGCATCGGCTATGCTATCTGGTCAGGCGTTGGCATTATCGCGGTTTCGTTGATTGCCTACTTTGCTTATGGGCAGACGCTTGATCTGCCCGCGCTGATTGGCATCGGCCTGATCCTCGCTGGCGTCTTGGTGATCAACCTGTTCTCCCAGGCATCAACGCATTAGAACGCGCCGTTAAGTGCTCGCACTGGTGCTCCTGCCGCCACCAGCGCGTCGCGCATCTGGCCAACCAGAGTACGGTCGCTGACGCGTTGCCCCAGCCTGCGCAGCACGCCTAGGGTTCGAAATGTCTCTTGTTCCAGAACCTGTGCCAAGTATCGATTGACGATATTGCCGTCCCTCATTCCCTGCGCGGCCATGATGGCCAGGATGGGCCCCACCTCCGGGTCAGCCAGCGCATACCGTGCCGCCGCCGACAATGCCTCTTCGAAGTCGCCGTCCCGTAAAGCAAGAAGCGATGGAACAGCGAAATACCAGTCAGGTGGAGCTGGAGACCCGTAGGCAGCATCGCGCGCCATGCGTTCTGCTCCCTCCAGGCTGCCGCTGAATGCCAGAAGCCGCGCAAATGCAGCTAATGCGTCAGTGTTTGCAGGATTGAGTTGAACAGCCGCACTTAAGTCAGCACGCGCCAAAGCCAGTGCACCTCTTGCTTCGTGCAGCCGAGCCTGCTGTTCCCACACAAAACTGTTGGTCGGCTCCAGTTCAAGCGCGCGTTCAATCCATCCCTCAGCCTCAATGAAGCGCGGAGCGCGCTCCTCCTCATTGATGGCTCGCGAAGGGGATGTGCGAAGGATAGCTCTGGCAGCCAAGGCTGTAGCTGACTCGCGGTCAGCGGGCTTAAGCGCCTCAAAGCATGCCAGCGCCTCTTCGGCGTCTCTCACCGTTCCTGTTTCATCATAAAGGCTAAACAGGACACGGCAGAGATAAAGGCTTTGCTCACCAGGCAGCAAATCTCTTTCTTGCACTCTTTTCCTTGCGGACACATGGAGAGGACCACGCGGGCTGCCGAGCACAAGACTGATCGACTGCGCCACCCGATCGATCACGTCTGGCATAACGGCAAGCGTGGGCTCGATCGACAAGGTCTGATCCCACACCACCGTGCCTGTCGACTTATCGGTCAGGATCGCACTATACTGAATGAGTTCCTGGTCTGGCCGGACAATACCGGTAAGGACATAATCGCTCCTGGAAACGCTCGCTGATCCCGTATCCCCAGTGCGGGAAAAATGCGGATCGATGTCGCCGAACAGCTCTAGATTGGTCACCAGCTCGATGGCAATGCCAGCGGATTGGGGTACCGGCTGTGTCGCCATGGCCAGGTTCTGAAACTCAATGATCGATACGCGCGGAAACGGGAAACCCTCTGCAACACTGCCCTGTGCAGGAAGTC
>CAKTFF010000295.1 GCA_934553185.1 uncultured Devosia sp. | reverse complement strand
CCCTCAGACGAGGAGCTTTCGATGAACCGGTCCAAGTATTCAAACCCCGAGCAGATGGACGAGCGGCTTACCGTCGCCGTCCCTGCCGATACCAAGGCCAAAATCTTTGAAGCCGCCAACAAGCGCGGGCTTCCTGCCTCGCTGCTGATGCGCCAGGCCATCATGGCTTACATCGAACCGCAGGCGGCCTAGGCCATGGCGCTTCGGGAACCCATTCAGCCGTTTGTTTTTGGCCCTGGCGGCCGGCGTATGACCCCGGAGCAGGTTGCTCGCGAACGCGAAGTTGCCAGCGCCATGATGAAAACCGGGGCAGACTTCAGCCCTGTTGGGCATTGGCTGGCAGGCGCCGCGAGAGCTGCCCAGGCGGGTGTTGGCGCCCTGAAAGAACGTTGGGCAGATGAGGCCGAACAAGCCGGGATGGACGGCGCGCGTGACAAGTATGGGCCGCAGATTGCTGCCCTTCTTGGCGGAGGGCAGCCCGCAGCAATCGATCCAGTTGCAGAGGCCCTAGTGGGCGCACCTGAGACCGCATCCGACGCTACTGCAGCAATGGCTATGGGCGGCCAGCCGCAGGCCCCTACCGGCGACTGGATGGGCTTGGCGTCCACATTGGTTGGCAAGGGTGAGGTGCCCGACCGGGCGCTCATTCAGGAATACCTTGCCAATGGTGGCGTGAACCTAGATCCCGCCACCACGGCATGGTGCGCCGCTTTCGTCAATGCAACGCTTGGGCAGCAAGGCATTGAAGGCACCGGCTCTAACATGGCCCGGTCTTTCCTCAACTACGGTGAAGCTGTGGATCAGCCGCAGCGCGGCGATCTAGCGGTATTTTCTCGCGGCGATCGAAACGGGCCCTTCGGGCATGTGGGCTTCTTCGACGCGCTCAATCCCGATGGCACCATTCGAGTGCTTGGCGGCAACCAAAGCAATGCGGTGGGCTACAGCAACTATGGCGCGGACAACCTTCTGGGCTACCGTCGCATCCCTGGCGCTGGTGGCACATCATCGCCCGCGCAATCAGGAGGGGTGCCGACAACGCAACCCGGCGGGTCGGCAGCTGCCATCATGGAGGCATTGTCGGACCCTTGGGCAAGGGAGCTTTATGGCCCCGGCCTTGAGACGGCATTTGCTCAGCAGATCCAGCAGCAAGACCCGCGTTACCAGCAGCAACTTGCGATGGGCGATTTGCAGATGCAGCAGGCACGGCTAGAAATCGAGGCGCTGCTAAACCCGCACGTCGAGGCGCCGAAGCCCATAGAGGTCGGGGGCGTCTTGCTCGACCCAACCACTTACCAGCCGATATTTGATAGCCGTGCACCTGCAGAAGCGCCGAAGCCGATCGAGGTCGGAGGGGTGCTGCTTGATCCCGTGACGTTCCAACCTGTGTTCGATAGCCGTTCACCATCCGACACTGGTTTCACGCTGTCGCCAGGCGAGCAGCGCTTCGATGCCCAAGGCAACCCCATTGCATCTGCGGCCCCCGCTCCGGCAGACGGACCCAAACCCATTGAAGTGGGTGGCGTACTTCTGGACCCTGTGACGTTTCAGCCAGTCTTTGATAGCCGCCAGCCCGATGCGCCCGAGCCATTCACACTAAGCCCTGGGCAGCAACGCTTTGACGGTCAAGGAAACCCCATTGCCGCATCGGCACCCGAGCCCGGCTTTACCCAACTCACGCCCGCGCAAGTGTCTCAGAACAATCTGGACCCGACAAAGGCATGGCAGGCTGGGCCAGACGGTCGCATCTACGAAATTGGTGGCGGCGGCGTGACGGTCAACACCGGCAACATGGGCGAGGTTGGGACTATCCCGCCAGACTACGAGTTGATCACCGATCCTGTCACCGGCGCCCGATCAATGCGGGTTATTCCGGGCAGCCCTTCCGACATCAAGGCGCGGGAGGATGCTAAGGCGGCGGCCTCACAGTCAACGGCGCGAGACGCTATCACGGACACTGCTGGAACCATCGTTGCCCAGGACATTGACCGGGCAATCACCCTTGTTGATAAGCCCGGCTTACTCCCCACAACGGGTTTTGGTGCCAACTGGCTGAACAATATTGGCGGTACAGACGGAAACGATCTGCGCAACCTGCTAAATACCGTCAAGGCTAATACCGCTTTCGATCAGCTGCAGCAGATGCGTGACGCATCCCCGACTGGCGGCGCCCTTGGCGGCGTCTCCGCACCAGAGTTGACCCTGCTAGAGTCGGCCAAGGGTGCGCTAGACCAAAGCCAGAGCCCGCAGCAGCTCAAGGATAATCTGATCCGGGTGCAGAACATCTATCTCGATATCGTTCACGGCCCGGGCAACGGTCCGCCGCGTAAGCGCCCAAGCTTCGAGCAGGGCGCCGCTCGGCCCAGCCAGTCGCAGGCCAACCCGCAAATCTTTGGTCAGGGGACGCCGCCACTTCAAGGCACCACGACCGGCGGCGTTCAATGGAGCATCGTTCCCTAATGGCAACGCTCAACATCAACGGCACCAAAGTCACTGTGGACGATAGTTTCTTGTCCATGACGCCCGAGCAGCAGAGCGCCCAGGTGGAGGAAATTGCCCGTTCGCTGCCATCTACAGCCCAGGCGGAACCGGCCCTGGGCTTCATGACGGCGCAGCAGCAGGCGGACGCAACCGGCCTGCCAGTGCCGGGCAGTACCATGACGCCCGACCCCGACCTAAAGCGCTACCACTCCATGGTACCGGGCGGTGATGCCCTGAATGCCTATGCTGACGCCCTCGCCCGGAATGTTCCCGTCATTGGTCCGTTGGCTGATCGCGCCTCGAATGCAGTCGGTTCGGGTCTGATCTCGATGATGACGGGGCAGCCGCAAGAGGAAGTTCTAGCGGAGGGTATGGCGGCGCAGGCGCGCAACGCCACAGATCATCCTCTTGCTTCCGCCATGGGCACGGTGACTGGCGCAGTAGGGCCGCTGATGGCTTTAGGAGCCACTACGCAAGGTGCGCAGCTGCTGGGCAATGCAGGGGCAACGATCCAGCGCATCCTAGCAGGCGGTACGTCTGGCGGAGTAATAACTGGCGCAGACCAGTACGCACGAACGGGCGATGTAAACGAGGCGGTAGGGGCTGCTAAGTGGGGAGTAGCTGCAGGGCTAGCAAGCCCGATAGTGGAGAAGGTAGCGTTGCCTGTAATCCGCGCCATATTTGGCGCTCAAGGCGCTTCGGCGCCGGTGGGCAATGTAGCTAATACACTAGAGCGCAGCGGCATTGATCCGGCAACCTTGCCGCAGCGCCTTGCGGACCTCGGCCCTGATGCTATGCCGCTAGACCTGAGCAAGAACTTGACCCGTCAGGCGGCGGCGATAGCGTCCCTGCCGGGCCAAGGCGCTACTACGCTAGACGCGGCTATGGTTGCGCGCAATGCCGGAACAAACACCCGCATCCAAGACGACATCATTTCCTTGCTGGGCGAGTCCCCGACGCCTTCCTATGTGCAGCGCACCATTCGCGAAGGCCAGCAGGCGCTACAACCCGCTTATCAGGAGGTGCTGCGGGGTGCCGATCCGGTGGATGCGAGCGCCGTGGCCGATGGTTTGGACACCATCATCAGCGGCCAGGTCGGTCCTGCCCAGCGCACGGCCCAGCAAATCCGCAAT
>CAKTFF010000294.1 GCA_934553185.1 uncultured Devosia sp. | reverse complement strand
GCACATATTCGCGCGTGAGCTGGTCGAGCATCACAGAGCGGGTCATGCGGGAAATATAGGCGAGCGAATAGTAGCCCAGCAGCAGGGCGGGCAGGGTCATGTGGCTGACGGCGTTCCACCAAATGTCCCACTCGCCGGCAAGGGCGGAGTCGATGAGGATCATGCCCGTGACGCGATCGACGACGCCGACGTAGAAGACGTCGAGCTGGCCGGGACCAGCGACCCAATCAAGCAGGTAATAGAAAACGAAGAGGCCGACGAGACCGAGCCAGAAAATGGGCACCGAGTAGCCGACAAGGCCGATGACGCGGATCAGGTGGTCGGGCCATTTTTCGTGCCAATAGGCGGAGGCCACGCCCATAGGCACGCCCAGGATGACGCCGATGAGAAGGCCGATGGTGGAGAGTTCCAGGGTGGCGGGGAAGAAGCTGACCAGGTCGGTCAGCACCGGGCGGGACGTGGAAAAGGACGTGCCGAAATCGCCCTGAAGGAGCTTGCCGACATATTCGGCGAATTGCTGCCAGAGCGGTTTGTCGAGACCGAGTTCGAGATAGACGCGGTCGTAAACCTCGGGGAGGGCTTTTTCGCCGACAATGGAGAGGACCGGATCGATGGGAAGGATACGGCCGATAAAGAAGGTCAGCGCGGCTAAACCCAGAAGAGTAATGGCGACCGTCAGCAGCCAGGTGCCGATATCGAGAAGTAGGCGCAGGGGCCGGTTGGCAGAAGCGGGCAAGCGTTTGGCCTAGATGTGTCCGACATGGCTGCCGGCTGAAGGTACAAAAACCCTTCCCCGTTAATGGGAAGGAGGTCGGAGAAGTCGAGGCGAATGAGGGACAAATACCCCTCATCCGCCCTACGGGCACCTTCTCCCACAAGGGGAGAAGGAAAGGTGGTTCCTATTCCTTGGTCACGGCGCCGTAGCGGTCGTCCGAGAAGGTGATGCCGAGAACGACACCCTTGACGTCGGAGCGCATGGCCACCTTGCGGCTATCCTGGAACATGTAAAGGAAAGGCGAGCTGTCGGTATGGGCGCGCTGGATTTCGGCGTACATTTCAGCGCGCTTTTCGGTGTCCTGTTCCTGGACGGCGGCGAGAACTTGGTCTGAGAGCGGGCCTGAATTCCAGCCGAAACGGTCGGCGAGGTTGCCTTTAGCGCCTTCAGGATCAGTCGGGTCGTTGACGGTGAAGGCCTTGGCATTGGAATGGGGATCTGGATAGTCCGGACCCCAGAGGCCAACCCAGATGTCGAGATCGTGTGCGCGATAGCGATCGAGCCACGGGCCGCCGTCGACGACCTGGAGGTCGAGGTTGATGCCGGCCTGCGCCATGGTGGACTGAACCGCCTGGGCATAGTCGGGATAGGGCGGCACGTTCCAGACCACGGTTTCAAGGGTGATCGGCAGCGCTACGCCGGACTCTTCGAGCAGCGCCTTGGCCTTTTCGAGATCGAAAGAATAGGGATTGTAGTCGATATTGCCGCCCAGGAACCCGTCGGGAATCATGGTCTGGTGCACCTTGATCGTGCCGCGGCCGATGGTGTCGGCAATGCCCTCGTAGTCAATCAGGTACTTCATGGCTTCGACCACCTTGGGATTGCTCAAGGCTTCGTCGCGCACATTGGCGCCCATGTAGTAGATGGTCGAGGAATTGCCTTCCAGAACCTGGATGTCGCTGTTGCCTTCGATGGCGCCGATATCATCGGGGCCGAGCTTGTTGGCAATGTCGATATCCCCCTTTTCCAGCGCCAGGCGCTGGGTGGCGCTTTCCGGCATGTGCTGGAGGAAGATGCGTTCGACGCCGGGTGCGGTGCCCCAATAGTTCTCGTTGCGCGACATCAGGATCGAGACTTTCGGGTCCCACTTGGTCAGCACATAGGGGCCGGAACCTGCGGAGTTGTCGGCCTTCAGCCAGGCATTGCCGTAATCGTTGGTGCCATCTTCACGGGTGGCTTCGTGTTCCTTGACCAGAACGGAGTCAACGATGCCGCCGGTGAAGGAGGACAGCACGTACAGCACGAAGCTCTGGGCGTAGCGCTGGTCGACTTCGATCACCAGGGTCTGGTCGTCTGTCGCCTTGATCTTTTCGGCAACATTTTCCTTGGTGATGCCGAACTGGGTCAGGATGAACGAGATACGGCTATCGAGCAGAATGACGCGCTGCAGCGAATATTCGGCGTCCTTGGCCGTCACCGGATTGCCCGAGGCGAACTTGGCATCGGGGTTCATGGTGAAGGTGAAAGTCTTGCCGTCTTCCGAAACTTCCCAGCTCTGGGCCAGAACGCCGACGATCTTGGTGGGGTCTGCCGGATCAAAGGTTACCAGCGGCTGATACATCTGCTGGCTCATCAGCACGCCGCCGACCTCGGACACTTCGGCGGGATCGAGCGTGATGATGTCGTCGATCGCATCGGCGATGACGAGGGTGTCGGCGGGCGTCTCGGCATAGGCACCAGACACGGCCATGACCGTGCCAAGGGCCGCTGCAACGAGCGTCTTATACAGGCGCATGGCAGTCTCCCAGGTTGAACTTTATGGTCCGGCGCGCGGCCGGGTGGTGTTGCGGCATCATCGCTCGGCCACCTTCGGGAAGGCAAAGACCAGCGCTGCGATGGGTAAAAGAGTGTCGATCTCGGCGAGGAGGGCGGGCGTGAGTATGCCGCTGTCGCCCAAAACGCAGAGGACACCGCCTACCGCGCCTCCAATCAGGATGGGCGCGCAAAGCGTCGCGCCATAGCCCATGGCGACCAGTTGGTCGGTTTCGGGGATAAAGGCGCGCATGGCATCGGGCGTGTCGCCGACGACGGGCTGTTTTTCGCCGAAGATGCGACGGTTCCAGGCGCTGTCATCGATCGGGTCCCAGCCGCCGATGGGGAAACCCTGCGGGTCGGAGGTGCCAATGCGATGGGTTACCGAGTGGTCGGGGGCGGTGGCGAGCCAGGTGACGGTGATGTCGACCCAGTGCAGCAGGTAGTCGGTCAGCAGCATGTGGCGGAGGTCGTCGAAGGGCGTGCCGACCAGCGGCGGCAGCCAGAGCAGCACCGCGACCGGCAGCACCGTGCCGACGAGGAGCTCGACGGCGTCCCCGTCCGCCGGGATCGGCCGCCCGGTCGCCACCAGCAGCAGCCGGTGCGCCACCACCAGCGCGTAGCCGACCGCGGTCACCAGCACGACGTCCACCACCATGCCGAGCCAGCGGCGCGTCGCGGTCACCGGCCGCGGGAGCCCGCGCGCGGCCGCGAGCTCGCCCGGCCGCGGCATCCAGCCCAGCACCAGCGGCGCCACCAGCGCCCCGATCAGCCCGCCGAGCGTGTTGGTGAGCAGGTCGTCGACGTCGCCCAGGCGGTACGCGCAGCCGATCAGCCCGAAGATCCCGGTCGTCTGCGTGGTCTCGATCAGCAGGGACGCCCCGGCCGCCGACAGGGTGCTCGCCAGCACGCCCCAGCCGAGGTACCGGCGCGCGATCACGCCCCACGGCACGAACAGCAGCACGTTGAACACGACCTGCAGCACCGCGGCGCTGCGCAGCGTCGCCGCGAGCCCGAGCCCGGCGGTGTCCCGCCGGATGTCCGCCACGAGCTGCAGGGGCCGGAGCTGCGGGCCGTCGACGCCGTAC
>CAKTFF010000293.1 GCA_934553185.1 uncultured Devosia sp. | reverse complement strand
AGGTACCGGAGGTATGAAAGCCCAGACCGGCGCGTGCCGCCAGATAGGTCTGGGTGGAGAGGTCCTCGATCTTGCCGTTAAGTTCGCCGATATGGGTTTGATCGCGCACCGCCAGCGATATGTCGCCAAAGGGCGAGGCGAAACTGGCGTCCTGCCCGCCCATGGAATACCAGTAGGCGGTGCCAAATTCGAAGCGTATGGCATCTTCCCACGCTTCGGGATAAGCGGGGCGCAGTTCGGTTCCTGGGGCCACCAGATAGTCGGCGGCGAGGACCGGTGCAGCGCCGCACAGGGCCAGCATGGCAGCGGCGCAGCCAAAAGAGCGCTTCATGGTAAATCCTTCGTGGATCAGCACCTTAGGGGATTGGTCTGGCTCTTTATCGGCTGTTAGGGTTAAGTTTCTTCTAAGCCGGCGGGTAGATTCTTGGTGGTTTGGTAACCTGGTGCGCGCATTTTCAACACAGCGTGAAGGTAATGCGACAAGCATGCGCAACCGGAGTGATGCTTGTGAGTTTGACCCCCATGCCGCGAGGCAAGTTTGACTGAGAGTTCGAGTATGGCGCGCAAAATCCTGGTAGTCGAAGACGAGATTTTCGTAGCCGCTGAAATCGAACATGTGGTCGAAGACATGGGACACCAATCGGTGGGCATAGCGCCCGATGAGCGGTCTGCTTTGTCCCTGGCGTCACACGCGGAAGTGGCGCTGGTTGATCTCAATCTTCAGGATGGCCCGACCGGCATCCGCATCGGACGCATTCTTGCGCAGACGCATGGCGTCACTGTGCTGTTCATGACAGCCAATCCGTCGCAGCTGGGCGACGGCGTGCCGGGGACTGTGGGTGTTCTGCCCAAGCCGGTAAGCGAGCGTGAGCTGAGGGCAGCGGTTGAATATGCCGTCGCGCGTCGCGAAGCCGCCGAGGCGACACCGCCGTCACGGTTACGGTTGTTTAGCTGGACCGGCGGGATGGGCGTCGCCGGACAGTGCTAGACTAGGGCTGGAGGCGCGCAGAGCGCCTCAATGCATCCACCGGCACTTCAAGATTGACCCGCAGGCCATCGCGTTCCCAGATGCGCTCCATGCGGCCGCGAAGCTGGCCTTCCACACTGAGACTGATCAGGCGTGACCCAAATCCAGCTGGCGGATTGTCGCTGTTGATCGCTGGGCCGCCCACTTCCTTCCAGGAAAGCCGGTACTGATCACCATCCCCCTGCCCGGTCAGTTCCACCCGACCATCGGCTATCGACAGCGCGCCATATTTGGCTGAGTTCGTTCCCAGTTCGTGAAACAGCAAAGCGAGCGGCGTTGCGGCGCCGTCGTCGATCCGGGCGTCATCGCCGTCAAACACATGCCGTGGCTGGTCGTCCTGCCGATAGGGCTGCATCAGCCGTTCGATAAGGGAGCGCAGCGAACCCTGGTTTTCGGGCGGACGCGATACGTGGCTATGGGGTCTGACGAAATCATGTGCCTCGCCAAGGGCGTAGATGCGCTGACGCAGTTCGTCGGCAAAGGGTTTCACTTCCGGACGACTGCGGGCAGACAGGCTGATGATGCCGGTGAGGACGGCGAAGATGTTCTTGATGCGGTGGCTGAGTTCCTGCGCGACCAACTCGCGCTCCTCCGCAACGAGCTTGGTTTCATGGATATCAGTGCAGGTGCCGAACCAGCGCACGATCTGTCCGGCAGTGTCGCGAATGGGCAGCGCCAGGCCCAAGATCCAGCGATACTCGCCCGCATGATGCTTGAGCCGATATTCGATCTGGTACGGTTCGCCGGTTTCCAGCGAGTGCTGCCAGACTGCCCTGGCGCGCGCCTGATCGTCCGGGTGGAACATATCATTCCAGCCTTCGCCGTCAGTGGAGCCCTCCGGGGCGCCGGTAAATTCATACCAACGCCTGTTGTAGTAGTCGTGAAAACCATCGGGCCTTGTGGACCAGACCATTTGCGGCATGGTGTCGGCGAGGGTGCGGAAGCGCAACTCGCTTTCGGTGAGGGCATCGGTGATGCGGCGCTGCTCGCTGACATCGACGACCACGCCCGGGAAGCGTTGTGCCTGTCCCGTGTCATCGAGCCGAGGACGGCCGGTGGCCACGACCCACCGCATGACGCCATCGGCGCCGATCAGCCGATACTGGCTGTTGAGCGGGGACCCATCGGCGAGGCTCGCTGCGATTTCGTCACCCACCCGTTGCCGGTCCTCGGGGTGAATGGCCGCCAGGAAGCTCTCGATGGGCAAGCCGGTCGCGGCCTCTGCAGGATCGAGATTGAACATGGTGGCGAACTTTTCGTCGGACGTGACGATGTTCTCGGGGACATTCCAATCCCAGGTGCCCAACAAGGTCGAACCGCTCAGCGCCAGCGACATGCGCTCCTGGCTTTGGGCAAGGGCCCGCTCGGAGAGGACACGGTCGGTTATGTCATGGACGATGGCGATGGAGCCCAGAGGTGTGCCGTCGGTGTCCAGAACAGGGCTGTAGTGAAGCTCGAGCCACACCGTTTCCAGGTGGCCCTCTCGATTGAGCATGATCTCCTGGTTGCTGAGGTCAGTGGTGAGCCCCGCAAGGCCGCGTTCGATCTTGTCGCGATTGAAATCGGCGACCTCAGGCCAGGCTTCCATGGCCGGCATGCCAAAGATATGGGGGTGGCGACTGCCGGCGAAAACGGCATAGGCATTGTTGTAAACGAGAATGCCTTGCGGGCCGATCAGCATGGTCATGGGCGTAGAGGCCGCCATCATGACGCGCAGCGCGCCCTTGAGACTTTCCGGCCAACCCGGGATAGGGCCAAGTGGATTGCTGGCCCAGTCATAGGTGTTGATCAGCTTGAGCGTGGGATCCTGCTCGAGACGCTCACGCAGCTCAGGACTGGCATTGGGAAACAAGGACCTGGGCATGCACAGCTTTCATCAAATCGGGCGGCGAAACAGCTGCTCATAGATGTAGCTGGCTGAAGCTGATTTTGCAAAGTGCTGCGCCTCCGACACCGGACGCCGCACGCTATTCGCCAGCGGCGCGATGCTCACGGAGCGGCTTTTGCGCGTGCACTTCCTCGGCAACAAGGAAAGCGAGTTCCAGCGCCTGGGAGGCATTAAGCCGCGGATCGCAATAGGTGTGGTAGCGATCGGACAAGGATGCTTCGGTGACCGCGGAAACGCCGCCCACGCATTCGGTGACATCATCGCCTGTCATTTCGATGTGGACACCGCCGGCATAGGTGCCCATTTCGCGGTGGATCTCGAAAAAGGACCGCACTTCACTCAAAACGCGATCAAAGGGCCGGGTCTTGTAGCCGGTGGATGCCTTGATCGTATTGCCGTGCATGGGATCGGAGCACCAGACGACCGTCCGCCCTGCCCGCTGCACGGTTTCGATCAGCCGCGGCAGATGATCGTTGATCTTGTCCGAACCAAAGCGGGAAATCAGCGTGATACGGCCGGCATCGTCGGTTGGGTTGAGCCGATCCAGCAGGCGCAGGAGGTCGTCACTGCCGAGGGTCGGACCGCATTTGATGCCGATAGGATTGCGGATGCCGGCGAAGTATTCGACATGGGCGGCGTCGGGCTGGCGGGTACGATCGCCGATCCACAGCATGTGTCCGGAGGTGGCGTACCAGTCATTGGTGATGGAGTCGCGGCGGGTCAGCGC
>CAKTFF010000292.1 GCA_934553185.1 uncultured Devosia sp. | reverse complement strand
ACGTAATCGAACGGCGTTTGGCGGGGCGGGGACTTTTTCTGCGCCTCAGCGCGTCGATCCTGTTTCTGGTGATCGATGCTGGCTCAATCGTGCTTGCGGCTATCGCCGGCTATCTGGCCAGTTATCTGCTTGGCGGCGTGTCCGGGGCGATCGAAACAACCATGCGGCTGTTGCTGGCCGCCTTCCTGATCGTGGAATTGCTCAAGCTCGGCGTTCGCGCTTTTCTTCAGCCCCACCACCGCACGATCCGTTGGTGGCCGGTGAGCGACGAGGCGTCTGCCTATTGGTCATTCTGGATCAATCGCATGGTGGGTCTGGTGGGTTATACGATCTTTTTCGTATCGCCCGTTCTCGCGTCCGAAGTTTCGCCGGGTGTTGGGCGGCTGGCCGAGATCGTGGTCATGGCTGCGGTGTTGGTGATCGCTATCATCATCGTGCTGCAGAACCGACAGGCGGTCAGCCTTTTCCTTGTTGGCGTTGCCGATCAACGCTCGCAGAGTGGGGTGGCACAACTGCTGCGACCGCTGGCGCTCTACTGGCATGCGATTGCGATCATTTATGCCGTAGCGCTGTTTGTGGTTTGGCTGACCAATCCCGGGGAAACGCTCCCGTTCATGCTGGCGGCGACAGGGCAGACACTGCTTGCGGTCGCGATCGGCGTGGCAATCTTCGCCTTTATCGCGCGCATGGCCAGCATCGGTCTACGGCTGCCGCCCGATGTCAAGGCGCGCTTGCCGTCCCTTGAGGCGCGTCTATCGGCCTTCGTGCCGTTGATCATGGGCATCGTCCGCTGGCTTGTTGTTGCCGTGGTGGTTCTGGCGATCGCTCAGGCTTGGTTGATCTTCGATGTGGTGGCGTGGGTTGGTAGCGAGACCGGCGCGAACGCCGTGAGTGCGGTGATCTCGGCGTCGCTCATCCTGATCGTCTGCTTTGTCCTCTTTGTTGCCGTATCCTCCTGGATCGAGTTTCGCCTCAGCGGCAACAGCAACAAGCCGCCGACGGCCCGCGAGAAAACGCTGCTGGGACTGTTCCGCAATGCCTTCACCATTGCCCTGGTCATTTTCGGGCTGATGCTGGCTTTGGCGCAGATCGGGGTCAATATCGCGCCGTTGCTTGCCGGTGCCGGCGTGATTGGCCTCGCGATCGGCTTTGGCGCACAGAAGCTGGTCGAGGACATCATCACCGGCATCTTCATCCAGTTCGAAAATGTCATGAACGAAGGCGACTCTGTGGAAGCCGCCGGCCGGTCGGGCGTCGTAGAAAAGCTCACCATACGTTCCGTCACCATTCGTGACATGAGTGGCACCGTTCATCTTATTCCGTTTTCGTCGGTCGCGCAGGTGTCCAACATGGCGCGCGGCTTCTCCTTCTATGTCGCCGAGTTCGAGGTGGCACGCGACAACGATATCGAAGCGGTCAAGCAGGCCATGCGCGATGCCTTCCATGTGATTATGGACGTGCCAGCGCATCGCAGTGTCATTCTTGATGATCTCGATCTTCAAGGGCTGATCGCGCTCACCCCGACTTCGGTAAGCCTGCGCGCACGCATCAAAACCCTGGCTGGTCAGCAATGGGGAGCAGGGCGGTTGTACAGCGAAACCGTCATGCACCTGTTTGCCGAGCGCGGGATAGAAGCGCCTACGCAGCGGATCAGCTATGTCCCCGAAACCGACGGCCGGCTGTTGCCTGCAACGTGACAGTGCTGACCGGTTTGTGATCGGCCGGAGAAACCAAGCTTAAGCTGATCTTAATTCGGGCGGTTAAGATTGCGATACCAGCCGCGATCGGCATTGCCGTACCGGCATGGCTTATCCTGCCGAGCTTGAGGTTTGACCATGACGCTGCTTTCCCGCCCGTTCGTTGCTGCTCTCGCACTCGCAATGGTGTCGAGCCTGGGCAGTGCTCCGGCTTTGGCCAATAGTGCAGAATTCGTGCGTGGTTTGTGGCCGCAGGCAGAGTCGCGCGGCGTCAGCCGCTCCGCTTTCGAGTCAGCGTTTGCGGGCTATAATTACCAGCCCAAGATCATGGATCTGACCAAGAAGCAGCCTGAATTCTCCCAGACAGTGCAGCAATATCTCGATCGCCGCGTCACCGCAGCGCAGGCGCAAAAGGGCCAGGCCATGCGCGCGGAGTGGAACCAGACCTTGACCGGCGCCGAGCAGCGCTGGGGCGTGCAGCCCGAGATCGTGCTGGCCATTTGGGGCATGGAAACCAATTACGGTGGCTTCATGGGCGGCGAGCACACGATCCATGCGCTCGCCACCTTGACCGAAGGTGGTTATCGCGCCGATTTTTTCCGCGAAGAGCTGCTGACCGCTTTGCGGATCGTTTCCGATGGCCATGTAAGCGCCGATAACATGACGGGGTCCTGGGCGGGGGCGATGGGCCACACCCAGTTCATGCCCTCGAGCTTCATGCGCTACGCCGTCGATTACAATGGTGACGGCCGCAAGGACATCTGGAACTCGGTGCAGGATGCGCTGGGCTCGACAGCCAATTATCTGCATAGCCACAAGTGGCGTCCCGGCGAGACCTGGGGCTATGAGGTGAAACTTCCAGGCGGCTTCAACTTCGCGCAGGCCCGCCAGATGGAGCGGGCGCCGCTCAGCCAGTGGCAGGCTATGGGCATAGAGCGCGTGTCGGGCAAGCCGTTTCCGCGCCCCACCGACTCCGGCCGGCTTTATATGCCGGCAGGCGCGGCTGGGCCTGTTTTCCTGCTGTTGCCGAACTTCGACGTGATCAAGCGCTACAATAATTCGGATAGCTACGCCTTGGCTGTTGGTCACCTGGCCGATCGCATCATCGGCAGCGGCGGCTTTGCCACGCCATGGCCCGCCGGTGATTATGCGCTCACCAAGGCACAGCGGGCTGAACTGCAAACGCTTTTGGGCCGAGCGGGATATGATGTCGGCACACCTGATGGCGTGGTCGGCCCAAAGACCCGCGCTGCCGTGGCTGCTTTCCAGCAGCGGATGGGTTTGCCCGCCGATGGGCATGTGTCGGGACGTATTCTCGACGCGCTCAAGCGTTAACCTCCTATTAACCCTTCGGGCGCACCCTGAAGGGGCTTAAGTAGAGGGCAGGCGGCTTCGGATCATGCGAGGCGTCTGCCCTCGCCCATTCTGCCGGACGAAGCCCATGCGCCATAAAATGGCTGGCTTCGCCCTGCATCAGGCGCCATCCCCTTCTTCCCATCAGTGACCATGCCCAGCCCCTTCTCGTCCCTCCGCCGCGCCCTTTTGGGTGGCCTTCTGGCAAGCGTTGTCCTGCCGCGTTCTGCTTTTGCCATCTCCATTATGGACCCATTCAACCTGCCGGCGGCCATGGATGGCGGCACGGCCAAGGTCGCCAGCGACGTTTCCTATGCCAGCGGCAATCGCCATAAGCTCGATGTTTACGCGCCCACCGAGATCGGGGCGCTCGCGCCTGTGGTGTTCTTTATCTATGGCGGCGGCTGGAGCCGGGGCGAAAAGTCCGAATACCAATTCGTGGGGCAGGCCCTTGCCTCGCGCGGCTTTGTGGTGGTGGTCGCCGATTACCGGCTCTATCCCGATGTGGTTTATCCCGACTTTCTTTATGACAGCGCTGCGGCTTTGGGCTGGGTGCAGGACAATATCGCCACCTATGGCGGCGATCCCAACCGGCT
>CAKTFF010000291.1 GCA_934553185.1 uncultured Devosia sp. | reverse complement strand
CGCCGCCGCCGGCGGTCAAGGAAATGGCGACAACGAGCCCGGTGACGATCACGCCCATCAGCATGGCGCCCAGAGCCGAGAAGCCGGCAGCAGCGCCGGCGATCCAGTAGATCACAAAGAACACGACGATGGGCGACAGCACCGGCAGCAGCGAGGGCACGATCATTTCGCGGATGGCGGCGCGGGTCAGCATATCCACGGCGCGGGCATAGTCGGGCTTGGACGTGCCGGCCATGATGCCGGGATCGGCCTTGAACTGGCGGCGCACTTCTACAACCACTGATTGGGCGGCCCGGCCGACCGCCGTCATGCTCATGCCGCCAAAGAGGAATGGCAGAAGCCCGCCGAACAGCAGCCCCACCACGACATAGGGATCGGCCAGCGAGAAGCTGAGCGCGCCCACGCCCTCAAAGATCGCCGGCGCGTCAGGAAGCGCGGAGAAATAGATCAGGTCCTGCGTATAGGCGGCAAAGAGAACCAGGGCACCCAGGCCCGCCGAGCCGATGGCATAGCCCTTGGTCACGGCCTTGGTGGTGTTGCCCACCGCGTCGAGCGCATCGGTATTGTGCCGCACTTCATCGGGGAGGCCCGCCATTTCGGCAATGCCGCCGGCATTGTCGGTGACGGGGCCAAAGGCGTCGAGCGCCACGATGATCCCGGCCAAAGCCAGCATGGTGGCGACGGCAAAGGCGATGCCGAACAGGCCCGCCAGATTATAGGTGACGATGATGCCGGCGATGATCACCAAAGCCGGCAGGGCGGTGGATTCGAGCGATACCGCCAGACCCTGGATGACATTGGTGCCGTGGCCGGTGACCGAAGCTTCGGCAATGGAATTGACCGGGCGGCGATTGGTGCCGGTATAATATTCGGTGATGACGATGATCAGGCCCGTGATGACGAGACCCGCCACCCCGCACCAGAACAGCGCCCAGGGCGTGAAGCTCTTGTCGGAGGCTTCGATCACGACGTTGAGGTCGCCAAACACGATGGCGAGCACCGGCAACAGGGCAACGAGGGACAGCACACCGGTGGCGATGATGCCCTTGTAAAGGGCGCCCATGATGTTGTTGTTCGCGCCCAGTTTAACGAAATAGGTGCCGATGATCGAGGTAACGACACAGGCGCCGCCAATGGCGAGCGGCAGGACCATGCCGGCCAGCTTCCATCCTTCAGGCAGGATGATGGCGGCCAGCACCATGGTGGCGACAATGGTGACCACATAGGTTTCAAACAGATCCGCGGCCATGCCGGCGCAGTCCCCGACATTGTCGCCCACATTGTCGGCAATGGTGGCCGGGTTGCGAGGATCGTCTTCGGGGATACCGGCTTCGACCTTGCCCACCATGTCGCCGCCCACATCGGCGCCTTTGGTGAAGATGCCGCCGCCCAAGCGGGCAAAGATCGAGATCAGCGAGGCGCCAAAGCTGAGCGCGACCAGCGCGTCGATCACCGTGCGCCCGGTGGGGTCAAAGCCCAGCATCTGGGTCAGAATGATGAAGTAAAGCGTGACGCCCAGGAGACCCAGGCCGGCAACCAGCATGCCGGTGACGGCGCCCGATTTGAAGGCGAGATCGAGGCCGCGCCCGAGCGAGCCGATGGCGGCCTGCGCCACCCGCACATTGGCGCGCACCGAAATGTTCATGCCGATAAAGCCGGCAGCGCCCGACAGGACGGCGCCAAGGAGAAAGCCGATGGCGGCATAGGCGCCCAGCAGCAGGAAAGCGGCAACCAGGATCACCAGGCCAACGATGGCAATGGTTGTATATTGACGCTTGAGATAGGCCGATGCGCCTTCCCGGACGGCCGCCGAGATCTCCCCCATGCGGGCCGAGCCGCTGTCAGCGGCAAGCAATTGCCGGGTGGTGATCACCCCGTAAACGATGGACAGAGCGCCACACGCGACGATCAGCCAGAGTACCAAAGACATAGAAATAAACCCTCCCGTTTGCTGCGGGAGACTCATCTGCATTGGCCGGACGGGGTCCTCCAACCCCTTGGCGGCCTGCCCTCCTCCGAGCCCCCCGAAAGCAAGATTAGCCGGATCGGAGGGTTAAGCAATGGCGAATGCGCTGTTTTGTCGCAACAGCCCGGCAGCAGCTTGGGCAACAAAAAACCCGGCCTTGCGACCGGGTTCTTGTTTGTTTGGGGAGAGCCGCAGGGCTTATTCAGCCTTGGGTGCCTCGTCGGTCGATGCAGCAGCTTCTGCTTCGGCGGCCTGGGCGGCGGCGGCAGCCTCGGCATCCTTGGCGGCCTGCTCGGCGGCAAAAGCCTCGGCAGCAGCGACCTTTTCAGCTTCACGCGCTTCGCGAGCGGCCTGAGCCGCGGTGCGCTCGCCGGCTTCGATCTTCTTGGTGCGCGAATTGGTGGATTCAAAGATACGGGCAGATTTACCGCGACGGTCGCGCAGGTAATACAGCTTGGCGCGACGCACCTTGCCGCGCTTGAGCACTTCCACCGAAGCAATATTGGGCGAGTAAAGGGGGAACACGCGTTCCACGCCTTCGCCATAGGAAATCTTGCGGACGGTGAAGCTCGAGGTGATGCCGCCGCCATTAAGGGCGATCACGACGCCTTCATAGGCCTGGAGACGTTCCTTGTCGCCTTCGCGGATCTTGACCCAGACCTTGACGGTGTCGCCATGGGTGAAGTCGGGCAGTTCGCGCTTGGCAGCAAGGGCGGAGACCTGCTCGGCCTCGAGCTGCTGGATGATATTGGTCATTTTCGATTCCGTTCTGAATCTTTTCAAAGGAGCGTTGGCGGGCCTTTCGGCTCGTTTCGCCCGGTCTTGGTTGGTAACGGAGGTTGGTCGTCTTTTTATTGGTGCGCCACGGGTCCGATCAGCCCGGAACGCGGTCGTGGCGCGGCTATAGGGGAAAAGGGGGGAAGAGTCTAGGGTCCTTGCCACGCCCTCGTGGTTCGAGGGTCGCTTTGCTCCCGCCTCACCATGAGGGCTACTGGAAACGCCGAGCTTGAGTAGGCCTCATGGTGAGGTGCTTTGCGCAGCAAAGCCTCGAACCGTGATGAGTGTCCCGACAGGGCAAATCGCTCCAGTGGAGCGATTTGAAGGAAGAACGCCCCTTCGGGCCGAGGGCGTGGCAGCTAACCCTGCAGCAGATCCGGCCGCCGCTCGCGCGTCAGAGCCCGGCTCTGCTCATCGCGCCATTGCCGGATCCTGCGGTGATCTCCTGAGGTCAGCACCGGGGGGATGTCCACGCCCTCAAAACTTTGGGGCCGCGTGTAGTGCGGATATTCCAAGAGCCCGTTTTCAAAGCTTTCGTCGGCATGGCTGTCCGCCCCGCCCAGAACGCCGGGAATGAGCCGCACGACGGCTTCAAGCAGCACCATGGCGGCCACTTCTCCGCCGGCCAGCACATAATCGCCGATGGAGATTTCCTCGAGCTGGCGGGCGTCGATGACGCGCTGGTCGACCCCCTCGAAGCGCCCGCAAACGATCACCGCGCCCGGCCCCTGCGCCAGATCCCGCGCCCGCGCCTGCGTCAGCGGCCGGCCGCGCGGCGACATGAGGATGCGGGGACGGGGGTCGCCGGGGGGAGACACCGTGTCGATCGCCTGCGCCAGAATGTCGGGCTTGAGAACCATGCCCGCGCCACCGCCCGAAGGGGTATCGTCCACGGTGCGGTGCCGGTCG
>CAKTFF010000290.1 GCA_934553185.1 uncultured Devosia sp. | reverse complement strand
ACCCGTCACCCGGTGATGATCACCACCAAGTCGGCGCTGATCATCCGCGACCTCGACCTTCTCACCGAACTGGCCAAGCTGGGCCTGGTGAAGGTCGCGATTTCCATGACCTCGATGGACCATAAGCTCAGCCGCAAGATGGAGCCGCGTGCGTCCTCCCCTGCCCGGCGGCTCGAGGCCATTCGTTTGCTCAGCGAAGCGGGCGTGCCGGTGGCCGTGTTTGCGTCCCCGATGATCCCGGCGATCAACGATATGGAGCTCGAGCGCATTCTTGATGCAGCCGCAGCCCAGGGCGCGAAGAGCGCCTCAATGGTGCTGCTGCGACTGCCGGGCGAAGTGCGCGACGTGTTCCGCGAATGGCTGCTGCGCCATTTCCCCGACCGGGTGCGCCATGTTTTGTCGCTGGTGCGTGAAACGCGTGGTGGCAAGGATTACGACGCGCGCTGGGGCACGCGGATGACCGGCGAAGGTCCCTATGCAACCCTTTTGCGGCAGCGCTTCGACAAGGCGCGTGAGCGCTATGGCCTGGACAGCAAGCTTCCGGGACTACGCAACGACCTGTTTGCGGCACCCAAGCTCGAAGAACGGCAGATGAGCCTGTTCTAGGCCAACACGCGGGTGAGGATGGCGGCCATTAGATCTGGCTCGTCATAGCGGGCAGCTGAACGTTCGGCACCGGCGGCCGCGAGGTCATCATGGGACAAAGATGTCCTGATCCCGACGGTGAGGAGGCCCGCGGCAGTAGCCGAAGCGATGCCGGTGCGCGAGTCTTCAAAGGCGACCGAGCGGTCTGGCTCGGCGCCAAGAAGCCGCATGCCTTCGAGATAGGGCAGTGGATGCGGCTTGCCATGGGCGAGCTCGCTGCCGATGACGACCGCATTGAAGTGGTGGCGGATACCGAGACCATCAAGGATCAGATCGGCATTGGCCCGGGGCGCATTGGTGACGGCGGCCAACGGTACGCCGTTTGCCTTGGCCCAATTGAGCAGGTCGAACAGCCCAGGCACGGGTTCAAGCGCAGTGCGGGCCAGGTCGCGGAAACCGGCTTCCTTGCGATCGAGCACAGCCATGGCGTCCTCAAAGGACAGGGTGGGCAGGAGACGTCCCGCAATGTCAGCGTTAGCGAGGCCTTGCAGTTGCGCAGAATAGCCCGCTTGGTCGAAATGGTAGCCGTAAGGAGCAAAGGCGGTGTTGAACGCCCGGAGATGCAAGGGGTCGGTGTCGGCCAGGGTGCCGTCGATGTCGAACAGAAGGGCTGCGCCCGTGGCAGGAATCATGGTGCATTCACTTGTGCGGCCGCGCGGGAAATGCCGGCGGCCCCTGCCCTCAACAGCAAAACGATCGGACGGTCAACAGCTTGCTAGTAGTCGGCAACGCGACGGGAATAGGTGGCCATGAAGTCGATGGACCCCAGAACGCCCCGAAGGGACAGCCGCACCTGCTTGTTAGGCAGCGGCGTCGTGAGCGGCAGGCCCAGCATCACCGCATTGCGCTCGCTCATGAGATCGAGCAGCTTGGCCTTGCGAACCGGGTCGGCGATATAGAACTGGTTGGTTGTGTTGTAGCGCGTCTCGAGGTCAGTCTCGAAATCGAAGCTTTCCACAAGCCCGCCGCCAAACGACAAGGTCAACGGGCGCCGCATGTCGGTGTCATCCTTGTCGGCAGCAAGGGTGATGGCAACGTCCATGTCGCCAGAGAGCCGATTGCGCATGATGGTCAGCTTATAGGCTGGCAAGCCGGCGCTATTGAGCTCGGCGCTGCCTGTGCTGGCAAAACATGAAACGCCATAAAAGTCCGTGGCATCCTCGTTGATCGCGTCAGGACAGGCGGCGAGCCAGTCGCGGTGATATTCGCGCCACTCACCATAAGGATGGTGAAACGGCTCCGCCCTCACAGGGAAAACGGCGCCAAGGGCAGCAATCAAAACCAAGCCGGCTTTGCGGATCATCGCACTCTTCTTTCTGGTGCCCCCCGGCCTGCGTGCTTATAGCAATGTCGGTTGGCGGTTACACGACAAATGCGTGGCTTATGACCATGGCTTTGCGCGAAATGGTGAACGTCCTGGCAGGGCGGTTGGTTGACTTCGCCCGTCCGGGGCCGATGCTGCGGGCATGTTGCTTGATTCGCCCCCACAGACCGAACCCGACTACAGCCATGAACTTGCCTTGCACCAGCGCGGATGCCGGGTCGTTGCCGGTGTCGATGAGGCCGGACGTGGTCCGCTAGCGGGTCCGGTCGTGGTATCCGCCGTGGTGTTGGACGGCAACGCTATCCCGCCTGGGCTCAACGATTCCAAGAAGCTAACCGAAGCGCAGCGGGAGTTGCTGTTTGGCCAGGTGATGGCGACGGCGCTGGCCGTCTCGGTCGTGGTGGCGCCGCCGTCGATCATCCTGTCGCACAATATCCGGGGCGCAACGCTGTGGGCCATGGCGCGGGCGGCATCGAGCCTCAGCCTGGTGCCCGATCGCGTGCTGGTGGATGGCCGCGACGTGCCGATGGGCCTGCCCTGCGAGGGCACGGCACTGGTGGGGGGAGACGCGCGTAGCGTGTCCATTGCCGCCGCCTCCATTATTGCCAAGGTCACGCGCGACCGGATGTGCCGCGTCATGGATTGCGACGCGCCCAATTGGGGCTTTGCCGGCCATAAGGGCTATTCCACGCCCCAGCACATGCGTGCGCTCCACGAACATGGCCCTTGCCGCCATCACCGGGAAGAATTTGCGCCGGTTGCCGAAGCCTGGCAGCGGGTGCGCGGCATGGCGCAGGTCGCCTGATCCTCTCAAGTTTTTGGGCTTTGCGGATGCCCGGTTCGGCGCAGTGAAGCCGCTTCAACTTCAGCCTTTTAACCTCCCGCTAACCCCTTGCGAACGCTCCATTAACTCTGCCCGGCTATAACGAGGGAGTTAGTCC
The DNA here is from genome assembly GCA_934553185.1 of uncultured Devosia sp. GTDB lineage: Bacteria > Pseudomonadota > Alphaproteobacteria > Rhizobiales > Devosiaceae > Devosia. The sequence goes on along the minus strand of CAKTFF010000290.1, from coordinate 760 downwards.
TTTGTTAGGGTTAAGTGTATGTTGCGTACCGCGCGTACGGCCCCTGCGGCCGCTGCGGAGGAGGCTGTTCGCCTCCCGATCGATACTATCCTTGTGGGCGATTGCATCGACCACATGAACAGCCTGCCGGCCGGCTCGGTTGATCTAATTTTTGCGGACCCGCCGTATAATCTGCAGCTCGATCAGGGCCTCACCCGCCCCGACCAGAGCAAGGTGGATGCGGTGGATGACGATTGGGACAAGTTTGACAGCTTCGCCCATTACGACACGTTTACCCGTGCCTGGCTGAAGGCGGCTCGGCGCGTGCTCAAACCTGACGGCGCGCTATGGGTCATTGGCTCGTACCACAACATCTTCCGGGTCGGCACGGCGCTGCAGGACCTCGACTTCTGGATGCTCAACGACGTGGTGTGGCGCAAGGCCAACCCCATGCCGAACTTCCGGGGCACCCGCTTCACCAACGCCCACGAAACGCTGATCTGGGCCGCGCGATCGCAGAAAAGCCGCGTCACCTTCAACTACGAGGCCATGAAGCTGGCCAATGACGACACGCAGATGCGGTCCGATTGGTTGTTTCCCATCTGCACCGGCGCCGAGCGGCTCAAGGGCGAGGACGACGAAAAGGTTCATCCGACGCAAAAGCCCGAAGCTTTGCTGTTCCGTATCCTCAATGCCACGACCAAGCCGGGCGATGTGGTGCTCGACCCGTTTTTCGGCACGGGCACGACTGGAGCCGTGGCGCGCAAGCTGGGGCGGCACT
>CAKTFF010000289.1 GCA_934553185.1 uncultured Devosia sp. | reverse complement strand
GATCACGCCTTTGATCAGGGCGCGCGACGGGTTCATCGCCGGTGCCGTGGCAAAGAAATCCTCAAAGGTGGTCATGTGTTGCAGTTCGCGATCAAGCGACTGTTGATCGTGTCCGGTGAGCCAGCAGATGGCCTGATCGACTTCGGCCTTGCTGCGCCCCTTGCGCTCCGCCTTGGCCAGGTAGTGACGATAAACGCTGGCCACACTGGTGGCATAGATGCGGTGGGTCATGCCAAGTGCTCCGGGGCTTGCAGCTGTTCGGCGAGCGGCAATCCTATGATTTTCCCAGCACCTCGCCAAGACGGCTCGTGGCGCTTCCGGGCTTGAGCGGCTGCTGCTGGGACGGGTGCGGCACCCAGCCAGAAAGCCAGATGATTTCAAGCGTCGCGCGGATGCGGCCGTCAGGGTCACTGTCGCGCTCGCCATAAGCTGCGGCGGCTGCCGCCAGCAGGGCGGGCGAAGCAAGGCCACGCGGCCGGTCGGTCAACGGATTGGCGGCGCCCAACTGCTTGATTTCGCTCATCAGCGCTACCGGCGAGCCATAACGCACCACATGGGTTTCCACGTCCGCGACCGGCAAAGCAAGGCCGGCACGCTGGAGCAGGGCGCCGCCGTCCCGCACCTGGATCATGGGCGCGACGCGGGCCGAAGCGCCGCCACGTACCTGTGCGTCTGCCGCAAGGAAAGCCTCGCGCAATTCCGACAGGCTGTCGCCGCCCAGACAGGCAATCATCAGCAGGCCGTCGGGCTCGAGCTTTGAACGCAGGCGCAGCAGATAGCCCGGAACGTCATTGATCGCCTGAAGGTGCAGCAGGGACACAATGAGGGAATAGGTGCCGTCTCCCAAAGCGGGAACATCGTCATCGCCCTCAAAGGCGCCATAGCGCTCGAACGGAAAACGGGCGCTGGAGGTTTGGCCGGACAGGGGCAGGCTTTGCGGATCGGGCCCGATGATGGCAGCGCGCGGGAAATCGCGGATCAATGTGCCCAGGCGGTCCTCGAGATCGGCGAGGACTAGGTCGGTAACGAAACTGGTGTGGGTCGACCGGCGCGCCAGATGGCGCCTGATCTGGCGCTTGTCGAAAAGAACGGGCGGCTGGCTCATGGTGTCTTGCGGCCGGTGCTGGACCATTGGATGGTGGCTATATGGTAAGCGCCGCGCCCTTTGTCAAAACACCATCCTGGTCGCCCGCCTTCGCCAGCGCGGCGCGACGCGCCAGTGCCTTGCTGCTGGATTTGCTTTACCCGCCGGTTTGCCTTCATTGCGACGCGCCAACAGCTCTGCCAAATGCCTTGTGCTCTGCATGCTTTCGCCTCCTGCGGCCTATCACGGCACCGCTCTGCCCGGTTCTGGGCCTGCCTTTCACTGTTTCGCTGGGCGACGATGCGGTGTCCGCTGAAGCCCTCGCCGATCCGCCGCCGTTCCGCCGTGCACGCGCTGCCCTGATCTATAATGACGTGGCCGCAACCATCGTGTCGCGCCTCAAATATGGCGACCGGCCCGAGCTATCGCGGTTTTGCGCGCGCTTGATGGCGGCTGCGGGACACCAGCTGTGGGCCGACAACCCTGTCTTGGTGCCGGTGCCACTGCATCGGGCACGGCAGCGCGAACGGCGCTACAATCAATCGGCCGAACTTGCCCATGAGCTCGGGCGGTTGACCGGTCTGACGGTTGTCCCCGACCTCGTGCAGCGCACAAGGCGGACGCGCCAGCAGGTGGGCCTCAGCGGAGACGGGCGGCAGCGGAACGTGGCCGGCGCTTTTGCCGTTCACCCTGGGCTCATCGAGCGTCATGGCGGACGGCCGGTGGTTGTCGTGGACGATGTCTACACCACCGGCGCCACCACCAAGGCGGTGAGCCGGGCGCTGCAAAAGGCCGGCGTGAAGCAGATCGACGTCATCAGCTTTGCCCGCGTTGTGGTTGGCGATGACGATCCCATATTAGATTACCAATCCATGTTGCCGCAGGAGTTCTGACCATGGCCAAGATCGAAATCTACACCACCCCGACCTGCCCTTATTGCCATGCGGCCAAGTCGCTTCTGGCTGAAAAGGGCGCCGACTATACCGAAATCACCGTGCTCGACCCCGAACTGCGCGCCGCCATGACCCAGCGCGCCCATGGCCGGCGCACCGTGCCGCAAATCTTTATCGGCGACACCCATGTGGGTGGCTATGACGACATGGCGGCCCTTGATCGCCAGGGCGGTCTTGATCCGCTCCTCGCGCAGTAAGCCCGATGAAGCTTGCCGCCATCCAGATGCGTTCAGGGCTCGACCCCGAGCAGAACCTTCATGCGCTTGAGCCCATGCTGGCCCAAGCTGCGGCGGCGGGCGCGGATTATGTGCTCACCCCTGAAGTAACGGTGATCTTTCCCGAAAACCGGGCGCAGCTGGCCAGCGTGGCTGCGCCCTTCGAGGATCATCCGCAATTGCAACGGATCGGCGCGCTGGCGCAGCAGCATGGCATGTTTATCCATGTCGGCTCTCTGGCCGTGCCCTTGGCCGACGGGCGGTTCGCTAACCGCTCGGTGCTTTTCGGACGGGACGGCGCCATAGCGGCCACCTATGACAAGATCCACCTGTTTGACGCTACGATCGAGGGGCTCGATGCCTATCGGGAAAGTGCGACCTATAGGGGCGGCGAGGCGGCGGTAACGGCCGACCTCGGCCCATTCACCCTGGGCATGGCCATCTGCTATGACATGCGCTTCCCCCAGTTGTTTAACGCCCTGGCGAACAGCGGCGCGGACCTGCTGGCCGTGCCAGCAGCGTTCACCGTGCCGACGGGGCAGGCGCATTGGCATGTGCTGCTGCGCGCTCGCGCCATCGAGACCGGGTCCTATGTGATCGCGGCAGCGCAGGGTGGGCATCATGCGAATGGCCGCTCGACCTATGGTCATTCGCTGGTGATCGACCCTTGGGGCCGCATCATTGCCGAGCTCGACCATGACGAGCCCGGTGTGCTCGTTGCCGAAATTTCCCTCGACCTTGTTGTGGAAGCACGCTCGCGCATCCCCGCGCTCGCCAATGCGCGTGCTTTTGCCCCGCCCGCTCGGTTGCAGCCCTAGCGCAGAAGCCTATATCCATCTTCTGAGCCGCGACGTTCCTTGCGAGTTTTTCCGTGATCCAGTTTTCCCTTCATTGCTCCAAGGGGCATCGCTTCGACGCCTGGTTCCGCAACGCTCAGGCGTTCGAGGACCAGCAGAGCAAGGGCATTGTCAGTTGCGCGGTGTGCGGGGACACTGCGGTCAGCAAGGCGCCCATGGCGCCGGCTGTGGCGCGCACCGACCTTGGCCGCATGTCCCTGAGCTCAAGCCAGCCTGACGCGGCCCAACTGCGGCAGATGCTGCGCGCCTATCGGCAAAAGGTCGTCAGCGAAGCGGACTATGTGGGCGAGCGCTTCGCCGAAGAAGCGCGCAAGATGCATTTCGACGAGATCAAGGCGCGTCAGATCTATGGCGAGGCAACGCGTGAGGAGGTTGCGGCGTTGGCTGAGGACGGCGTTGCGTTTCTGCCGCTGCCCGACTTGCCCGAAGAACATAATTGAGGCGCTAGCGCCCATTCCTATCCGAGCGCCACTCCCGGCGCGTTCAACCGGAGACATCAACCATGACCACACTCGACGCAGCCCTTTCGGGCACGTTTTCCATTGGCGGTGACCTCGAGGTCAACCG
>CAKTFF010000288.1 GCA_934553185.1 uncultured Devosia sp. | reverse complement strand
CCGCCGTGCCCGCATTGTGCTTGAGCGAATGCGTGGCGCCCAGTTCCCGCGCCAAGGCTAGGCGCGCTGGCTCCTTGTCGATGGCAATAATCTTGGTGGCGCCGGTCAGCCGCGCTGCCATCACAGCCGCAAGCCCCACATTGCCGACGCCAAATATGGCAATGGATGACCCTGGGTGAGGTCGAAGCTCGTTCAGCACCGTACCAGCGCCAGTCGAGATGGAGCATCCGAGCGGGCCGGCGAGATCGAGATTCATGGCCTCGGGCACTTTGGCCAGCTGGTGCTCGAGAGCAATGGTGCGGGTGGACCAGGAAGACTGCTGGAAAAATCGTCCGCCAACCTCCTCTCCATTCTGTCGGCGCATTCCCCCCGAGCCATCCATGCGGCGCCCGGAAAAGGCGAGGCTGGCGCCATTTTCACAGTATCGTTGGTCGCCTCGTCGGCAAGAGCGGCAGTGCCCGCAAAATGGAAAACCGATCATGACTCGGTCGCCGGGCTCGACAAGGCTAACGTCGCTTCCAACAGCCTCCACAATTCCGGCGCCCTCGTGGCCCAGCACACAAGGCGTGGGCGTCGGCTCCAGCCCGTGAATGATGCCCCTGTCGGTGCCACAAACCCCGCAACTGGTGATGCGGATCAGCACTTCGTCGTTGCGCGGCTCGTCAAGCGCAAGTTGTTCAAGAACGATTCTGCGCTTGGTTAGCGCACCATCGGCTTTTTCCATCAAGGCGGCGGTAATGAGCATTGCGACGTCCCGGTTGGTCCAGCGGTTCTGAGGGGCAAATGGCAAACGGCGCAATTGGTGCCGTGCTGATCTTCTGGCGAGCGGATGCAACGCGTCGCCGACGTCATTTTTCGCCCGATACGCATGGTTGCGTCTCAATTCGCGTGACCGACGTGACTGCAACAGGCAGGTCATCGCCTAAATCCAGGTTACGTTCGGAAGTGAATTGCCGCACGTGGCGTCTGAGCAATCTAAGTTGCATGAGGAACATGAGCACTGCGCGAATGTTGCCATCCACAGCAGCACTTTCGGAACCAGAAGATGAGATACGCTTCAGCAATGATCAGTGTTCGACTAGCGGCGGCGCTGCTCGCCGCGACCGCCACGCTCACTTTGTCGACTTCGGGCAGCCTCGGACAGGCGCTTGCCCCGGCCGAGACGGCATCATCGCCGCTGCCCACGCTGGCAGATCTCCTGGACCGTACAGTGCCGGCCGTGGTGAGTATCGCCGTTCGCTCCCCTGCACCAACGCAAACCAATCCCCTCTACAGCGATCCATTTTACCGTCGCTTCTTCGGCCAGCAGCAACCACAGCAGCAGCCCGCTTATCAGATGAGCGCCGGATCGGGGGTGATTGTGGATGCCGACGAGGGCTATATTCTCTCCAACCACCACGTCGTGGCCAATGGCGAGGAAATTTCGGTCACCCTCAGCGATGGCCGCACGCTGACAGCCGAACTGATCGGCAGCGATCAGGCAACCGACATTGCCCTGCTCCGGATCGACCCCGACAATCTGACGGAAGTTTCCATCCGCGACAGCGACGAATTGCGGGTTGGCGACTATGTGGTTGCCATCGGCAATCCATTCGGATTGGGGCAAACGGTGACGTCGGGCATCGTCAGCGCTCTTGGCCGGTCCGGTCTCAATATCGAAGGATACGAAGACTTTATTCAGACCGACGCGTCGATCAATCCGGGTAATTCTGGTGGCGCGCTGATCACCCTTGACGGCCAGCTGGTGGGTATCAATACGGCCATCCTGGCCCCTTCGGGCGGCAATGTCGGCATCGGCTTTGCCGTGCCCACGTCCATCGTGACAGCGGTGATGGCACAATTGATCGAGAATGGCGAAGTCCGGCGCGGACAGCTCGGTGTGTCCATCCAGGATGTGACCCCCGACCTGCTGGAGGCACTTGGTCTTGAGGAAGCCAGGGGTGCGCTGGTGTCTGCCGTAGCGCCGGGCTCCGCGGCCGAAGAGGCCGGCATTGTCGCCGGTGATGTAATCACGGCTATTGGCGGCGAGCCGGTCGATGGAACGACGGACCTTCGCAACCGCGTGGGGCTGACCCCGCTCGGCGAGGCGCTTGAGATCACGCTGATCCGCCAGGGCGAAGAGCAGACGGTTACGGTCACCGTCAGCGAAGCGGCATCCGATGCCGATGAGGGCGCCCAGGCCGCAGAACGGCTGGAAGGGGCAACCCTGCGCGACAGCCCGGCGGGCGAGGGAGGCAATGGCCTGCCCGCGGGCGTTGTCGTGGATGCCGTTGAGAGCGGCAGCGCCGCCGAAGCGTCAGGCTTGCAGGCGGGAGACCGCATCATCGGGATCAATCGCCAGCAGGTTGGGAGCGCTGCTGATCTAAACGCGACCATTGAGGGCATTGAGGGACCGATAGCGCTGCAGATCATCCGCGGCAACACTGCCCTAGTTTTGATCATCCGCTGAGAACAAACCCATCAGCTGACTAGATCTCCAATAGTGAAGCGGCAAAAAGCATGACTGACGTAACTTACCCGCCGCTCGACGTCCCCAAGCCGGTGGCGGACGGCGTATGGGTCGTCGACAGCGGTCCGCTTCACCTCGCCGGTGCGCCGCTGCCTGTCCGCATGACGGTTCTGCGCCTTGCGGACGGTTCTTTGCTGCTTCACTCGCCGACGAACCATACAGCCGCGGTGCAGGCGGCGCTTGAGCAGATTGGGCCGATTGCCCATCTCGTAGCACCAAACACTGCGCACTGGTCGTATATGCAAGATTGGCAGAGGCACTTGCCTGGGGCCACTTACTGGGCGGTGCCAGGGCTGCGCAAACGCCCCGCTGTTGTTCGGTCTGGCTTGCGCATCGATCGTGACCTGCCCGATGGCGAACCGGATGAGTGGGGCGGCACCATGCAGTCAGTGTTGGTTCGGGGTCTTGGTGTCGTAGAGGCGGCTCTGTTCCACGTCAGTTCTCGCACACTCGTTTTGACCGACCTCATCGTCAATGTGGAAAAGAGCAAACTACCCTGGCCGCTATCGCTGGGTGCGCAGCTTGTCGGTTCCGTTTCGCCTCACGGCAGGGCGCCCATCTATCTTAGGGCCGCGATAAAATCGGGCGGCAAAGAAGCGACCGACGCCGGAAAGCGGATCGTGGCGTTGGAGCCCCAGCGCGTCATCTTCGCCCACGGCGACTGGTTTGCGACCGACGCGCCGCAGCAGCTCGCGGATCGGCTTTCATGGCTGACACGCTAGGGGCAAGATGATGATGCAGGAAAACCTATCCAACCAGGTTCACTGGTCCTATGGTGTGACACTGGGCGGAGCATTTGGACTCCTGGCTAGTGCACTCGGGGAACGTGAGCCTGCAACAGGTGCCGCCTTTTTTTGCTCTGGTTTGGGGTGCCGGTCTGGCGATGCTCCCGGCGCTTAAGATTTCGTCCTCACCCACGCAGTGGGGCGCCCCATCGCTTGCTACTGACGCAGCCTTCCATGCCGTGTATGCGGGGGCCACGGCTGCTGCCTTCCACGGCATCAAGGCGGGGCTGCGTTGAGAGGACACGTGATCTCACGGCACTGGCGTCCTAGTGCCAGCGGTCAGTCCACAAGGCCATTGCTTATTGCAGGCTATCAACCAAAGGGGAATGTTTCCGGCGTTCCGCGCGGTATGTAATGGCCCAGCAGCACCCTAAAGATAGCTC
>CAKTFF010000287.1 GCA_934553185.1 uncultured Devosia sp. | reverse complement strand
CTCCGCCAGATCACGATGAGCATCGGCGTGGCGGCGCCGACGGGCGGCGATACCTCGCTCCACGATACGCTCTCGCGGGCCGACCGGGCCCTCTATGCCGCCAAGAGCGGCGGCCGCAACGGGGTGATGATCGATGCGGGCGACGCTTATGTCGCCGGCCTGCGGGTGGTGCCCGCCGCCTAGCGCTCGGTCAGCCGGGGCATCAGTTCCACGAAATTGCACGGCTTGTGCCGGTAGTCGAGCTGGTAGGAAAGGATGCCCTCCCATGCGTCACGGCAGGCGCCGCGTGAACCGGGCAGGCAAAACACGAAGGTGGTGCCAACCAATCCGGCCGTCGCGCGCGACTGCAGCGAACTGGTGCCAACAGTTGTGGCCGAATACTGGTGAAACAGTACGGAAAACCCTTCCATGCGCTTGCTGAACAAGGGCTCCACCGCTTCGGGCGTCACGTCCCGGCCTGAAAATCCCGTGCCGCCGGTGGTGAGCACCACATCCACCGCGTCATCGGCAACAAAGCCCTGTACGGCCTGGCGGATCAGTTGAATCTCGTCACGCACCACCACCCGGCTGTGGCAGCGATGGCCATCGGCTTCCAGCATGGATTTGAGCAGCGCGCCGCCCGTATCGGTCTCAAGCGTGCGCGTATCCGAAACGGCGATAACGGCAATCGACAGGGGCACGAAGCGGCGGTCCTCGAACCGGTCAGTCTTGAACATAGGGCGTTTCCTCTGATGCCGTTCGCAGTTCTTCGGGGACTGGCGCCTCCGCATGGCCCATTTCGGGGCCATCGAGGTCGGCTCGCGGATCGAGCACGATCGCCTCCGGCGTTGCTTGGCGGTCGCCCATGGGCTGGAAGGGCGTGCGCTCCGACGCGTCAACGCTTGCCCGAATGCGCATGCGCAAGATTGCGGCAACCGCAAGCGCTGCGTGGAACGTCGCGGTCACGGTAAACAAGCCGACCGGGGACCAGGCGCCCATGATCAACGAGGCGACAGCCGGCCCCACCGCGAGGCCGAGACCCAGAATCAGCAGCATGCCGCCGGCGATCTTGGCGAAGTCGCCATCCTTGGCAAAGTCATTGGCATGGGCAACGGCCACCGCATAGATCGGGTTGGCCGCAAAGCCATAAGCGGCAAACAGCGCGAACATCATCCAGTTCGGTCCCGGATTGATGAGAACGGTGGCAAGGCCCACAAGCGCCGCAAAGCTCGATAGCCCGATCATCACCAGACGGCGATCGATCCGATCCGACAGACGCCCGAACGGGATCTGCGCCGCAGCCCCCAATACGGCGGCAACCGCAAACAACAAGGCAATGCCGCTCGCATCGAGCCCCTGCGCGTAGCCGTAAACCGGCGCCAGCGTGCCAAAGGCGCCATTGGCCATGCCCACCGAAAAGGCCGCGATCGCCGCAACAGGCGAGGTTTGGTACAAGAGGCGCAGATCAATCCTTGCCGAAGACAGGGGCCGCGGCTGCGGGCTCGAGGTCAGCGCGGTCGGCAGCACGGCGCAGATGAAGCTGATAGCGCCCAGAACAAAGGGCACATAGCCAGCCGTGCCGGTGATCGACATGGCGACTTGGCCCAGGGTCGAAGAGGCCATGTTGATGGTCACATAAACCGAAAAGATCGTGCCACGGCTCCTGTTATCGGCCACTTCGTTGAGCCAGCTCTCCACGATCATGGCCGCGCCGGCAAAGCAGAAGCCCGACAGGGCGCGAAGAAGGATCCAACTCACATCGTTGATCATCAGAAGGTTCAGAAGGATCGTCACCGTGCCGATCGCCGCCATCACCGAAAAGGCGCGGATATGCCCGACCTTGCGCACCACCAGCGGCACGCAAATCGAACCCGCCACAAAGCCGACGGACCAGCCCGTGCCGATCAGCCCGAGCGAGAACAGGGAAAACCCTTCCTGCGCCCCGCGCACCGACAGCAGCAGGCCTTGCAGCCCACCGCCGAACATCAGCAGCGCAGAACCCAGAAACAGGGCATAGATCTTGATGACGGAGGCCATGGCGCTTTCGGCTGTGCTGAATCGGGTTGTTGAGGGCAAATCACGCAAGCGTGACGATAACGCGGCAATGGGGCAGGCGTGAGAAGAAATGTCGCGGCACGACGCGAGGTGCACGACTAGGAAGAGGCCACACCCAGTTCATCTATTCTGAGCTTGAGGCTCAAAAGATCGCGCCAGGCTTGCTGTTTGGCGGCCGGGTTGCGCAGCAGATCGGTCGGATGAAGTGTCGCTATGGCGTCAACCTTGTGCTTGCCGATCGTTACTTCGCTCCACTTGCCGCGCATCTTGATGATGCCGCTGGTGGTGCCGAATACCGTCTGCATGGCCGGTCCGCCCAGCGTCATCACCAGCCTAGGCGCGACCAGTTCCACCTGCCGCTGGAGAAACGGCAGGCACAGCGCCAATTCCTCAGGCGTCGGCTTCCTGTTGCCGGGCGGGCGCCACGGCACTGTGTTGGCGAGGTACACCTTGCTCCGGTCCAGCCCAATGGCCAAGAGCATCCGGTCCAGCAGCTGCCCGGCCCGTCCCACGAAGGGCTTGCCCTGCTGGTCCTCTTCGGCGCCCGGCGCTTCGCCGATGAGCATGATGGGTGAATGGGGGTTGCCGTCGGCAAACACCAGCTGCGTTGCCCTCAGCTTGAGCCCGCAGCCATCATAGGCGGCCAGCACGGTTTCGAGCTCGTCCAGCGTCTGGGCAGAATCGGCAAGCGCACGCGCCTGCGAGGGATCGCCACCGGGCAGCAGTGTTTCCCCGACCCCATCTGCCGCAGGCACTCGGGTCACCGGAGCGGCCGTGCGGGCAGGGGGGCGCTGCGCGAAGCGGTCGACAGGCTCTTCGCCCACGGCAAGATCGACCCCCGCAGCCCGATACCAATCGAGCACGGCGAGCATTTCGTCGTGATTTAGCGGTCGCATCTCGGACATGTTCTCTGTTATGTCACACCGCGTTTGGCGCGGCCAGCCGTGCTCGGGACAAAGGCATTCCCCATGGCAGAAGCCGGCACGCGCGAAATCCTGTCCACCGATGTTCTCGTTGTCGGTGCCGGTCCAGCAGGGCTCGCAGCCGCCATTCGCCTCAAGCAGCGCTTTCCCGACATCAGCGTCACCGTTGTGGAAAAATCAGCCGAGATCGGCGGGCATATCCTGTCGGGCGCCGTCATGGATCCGGCAGGGCTCGACGCGCTGATCCCCGATTGGCGAGAAAAGGGTGCGCCCGTCGGGCCGGACGTAACGACGGATCACTATCATTTCCTGTCCCGCAGCCGTGACTTCACCATTCCCGAAAAGCTTATTCCCCCGCAGATGAAAACGCCCGGTGGCGTTATCGTCAGCCTGGGGCGGCTGGTGCAATGGCTGGGCGAGCAGGCGGCTGAACTGGGCATCGATGTCTTCCCCATGACCGCCGCCGTGGATGTTCTTCGCACCGGCAACGGCCCGGTTCGCGGGATCATCACCGGCGATCTCGGGTGTGATCGCCATGGCGCGCCCAAGGACGGGTTTGCCGAAGGCATTGCCCTCGAGGCGCGCTATACCCTGATCGCGGAAGGCGCACGTGGCTCACTCGCCAAGCAGATTATCGGTGATTTTAAGCTTGAGCGGGAGCCGCAGAAATATGGCCTTGGCATCAAGGAAGTCTGGGAAATCCCCGCTGAGCATCACCATCCCGGCC
>CAKTFF010000286.1 GCA_934553185.1 uncultured Devosia sp. | reverse complement strand
CAGCAGCGTCAGCAGCGCGAAGGCACACCCATCATCGCCATCGTCGGCTACACCAATGCCGGCAAATCCAGCCTGTTCAACAGCTTGACCGGGGCAGGGGTGATGGCCAAGGACCTCCTCTTTGCTACGCTCGACACCACCGTACGCCAGCTCGAACTGCCCCACGGCCGCGACGTCATCCTCAGCGACACGGTGGGCTTTGTCGCCGACCTTCCCACCGACCTTGTTGCCGCCTTCCGCGCCACGCTCGAGGAAGTGCTCGACGCCGACGTGATCCTTCATGTCCGAGACATCGCCAATCACGACCATCTGGCGCAGGCGCTCGACGTGCTCAAGGTGCTCGGTGACCTGGGCGTTTCCGCCGAAACAACGCCCATCATCGAGGTGTGGAACAAGGTCGATCTGGTCGGCGAGGCCGACCTGGCCAATCTGACACCAGCCAGCAAAGTTGCGGCCGTGGTCCAGGTTTCGGCGCTGACCGGGCAGGGGCTTGATACGCTCAAGCTCGCCGTTGAAACCGCGCTTGGCGAAAAAAGCCGCACCTACCATGTGCATGTGCCGCACACGGCAGGCGCAGACATCGGCTGGCTTCACGCCCATTCCGAAGTCATTGAACGTGACGAGCCCACCGAACAAGGGTCAGGCTTCACCGTGCGGGTCGAACCGCGGCACAAGACTGCGTTTCTTGAGCGCTTCAACGGCCGGATCGAAAGCTCGGACGCTTAAAGCTTGTCGGCTTGCCGGATCTCGTTCCAATAGCCGTCGAGCCGCTCCAGCCCAGCCTGGGCCGGCGCGATCCCATCCTCCCGGCAGCGCTGCTCCACATGGTGAAAGCGCCGGGTGAACTTGCTGTTAGCATCGCGCAAAGCCGCTTCCGCGTTCACGCCCGCATGCCGCGCGAGGTTGGCGACGGCAAACAGCAGATCGCCGATTTCCTCCTGGATGGCAGCCGCATCGCCGGAAGCCTGCGCTTCACTGACTTCCGCAAGTTCCTCGACCACCTTGGCGTGGACCGCTGCAAAGTCCGGCCAATCAAACCCCACCTTGGCCGCGCGCTTGGTGAGCTTTTCAGCTCGCGCCAAGGCAGGCAGAACATGGGGAACATCGTCCAGGATCGACGGCGCTGTGTCGCCCTTGAGCGCGGCCTTGGCTGCGCGCTCCTGCACCTTGATCGCTTCCCAACGCTGTTCCGACGCGGCAGACGTTCCGGCCTCGACGTCGCCGAACACATGCGGATGACGCCGGATCAGCTTGCTGGTGATCGCATAGATCACGTCGCCAATGTCGAAGTGACCGGCCTCGCTGGCCATCTGCGCATGGTAGATCGGCTGAAGCAGGAGGTCGCCTAATTCGTCCCGCAGATCGGCAAAGTCCTGCCGCTCGATCGCATCCGCCACCTCATAGGCTTCCTCGATCGTGTAGTGCCGAATGCTGGCAAAATCCTGCTCAAGGTCCCAGGGGCAGCCCGTCTGTGGATCACGCAAGGCCGCCATGATCTCGACAAGGCGTTCGATGTCACGTGAAGGCTGCATGGCGTTGCTCACCGCTGGAATCGTCAGAAGTGCCAACCTAGCAGAAGAGGGCACGAGCCAAACCCCAGCCAACACGATTATCCATCATTCGCATAATATATATTATGGAACTAAAACCTGTATCAGAACCGGGAAAGGCCGCTGCGCACGCGCGTCCTCAGCCTTGAGCGCGCAATGCTTCAGCCACAGCAATGTCGGCCATTGCCAAGGCGGCTTCGCGGGTTCGAGCCGCAGCGATGAACCGGCCGTTGTGGCAGAAGCTTGCGCCCGCTACCCCGGACGCTTCCTCCAGCGCCGATCCCGTCAGCCCGGCCCACGATGTCGGCAAGTCGGCACGCGCGGCAAAGCCCTCGTCGGCAGCGCGGATCGTGGTCAGGCACCAGTCCTTGTCCCGTGGATGCACCACGAACAGCAGATGGTCGGCGCCCGCTTTGACGATGGCGGGCCGGAACGGCATGCCCATCGGCAGCTCGAGAACACGACCTGTGCCAGCCTGCGCAATAGCCTCCAACACCATGGACTCCGCCCGCAGCTTGGCGGCACTGCGCGCGATCGCTGCCTCGGCAAAGCTGCGGGCGATCGCCAGCGCTTGGAAGAATGCCGTTGTTTCAGCGGTAGGATCGGTATTGTCGAATGCCGGTTTCAGTGTCTCCAACAGCGTCGGCAGCGTCAGGCTGGCCAGCGCGCCTGTTGGGCTGAGCGCACCATTGTCCATCAGGTCAACCGGCAGCACGAAGCTCGTGTCGATGGCCCTATGCACCTCGCCGATATGCACCGTGGGCACGCCCAGCTGCTCGAGATAGTCGCGCCCGAAATGTTTCCAGATCAGCCCGAACGAGCTGAACGGCTGCCCATCCTCGCGCAAAGGCGCGCCACGCTGATGATGATCGAAAATGCGTAAGCCGGCATCATAAGCGCCGCCAACATCATAGATGATGCGGTCTTCGGCCGGCGCGATCACCTCAGGCTGGCGGCTGCGCACGATCTCGGCATCCGGATAAAGCCGCGTTAGCACCACGCTGGACAGCAGTTCATCGGCATGAAAGCCACCTGAATGAGTGACAAGATAGCGTATCGACATGCCGCAAAGGCCCCTGCTCTGATGAACCGCCCAGGCGGATGCTTCAACTAACCCTTGCTGCGCCGCAGCTCAACACGGCATACGCGTGAAGCAAGGCGAATTCAGAAACAGCGCGCTGAAAGCGGATGGACATTTTTGACCGTTTGGTCAAAACTCTCCTGGCCGGCGAGCATGGGAGAACGGGTATGCGCTTCGGTTACAAGGCCTCCGCTGAACAGTTCGCGCCAAACACCCTGCTGCGCTTCGCCATCGAAGCGGAACAGGCCGGCTTTGAATCGGTCTTCATCAGCGACCATTTTCAGCCCTGGAAACACACCGACGGCCATGCCCCTTTCGCGCCGTCCTGGATGGCCGCCGCCCTGGCGCGCACCGAGCGCATCACCGTTGGCACCTCGGTGCTGACCCCCACCTTCAGGCTTCACCCTTCGGTTGTTGCCCATGCTTTTGGCACCCTGGGCAGCATGTTTCCGGGCCGGGTGATCCTGGGTGTCGGCACGGGCGAATCGCTCAACGAAGTGCCTTCCACCGGCATGGCCTGGCCTGAACTTAAGGAACGCTCGGCGCGCCTGCGCGAAGCCGTTGCGCTGATCCGCCGCCTGTGGAGCGAGGACCGCGTTTCGTTTGAGGGCGAGTTCTACCGCACCCAGAACGCCACGATCTACGACCGCCCTGAAACCATGGTGCCGATTTTTCTGGCCGCCGGTGGGCCGCTCAATGCCAAATATGCCGGCCGTGCTGGCGACGGCTTTATCTGCACCTCGGGCAAAGGCGCAGAGCTTTACGTCGACCAGCTCTTGCCCAATGTCGCTCTAGGCCGTGAGGAATCCGGGCGCAAAGACCAGCCATTCGAGCGCATGATCGAGGTCAAGGTGTCCTTTGACCCCGATCCGCAGGCTGCCCTCGAAAACACTCGCGGCTGGGCCGCGTTGTCGCTGTCCGCCGAGGAAAAACATTCGGTCGAGGACCCCGCCGAGATGGAGCGCCTGGCCGCCCAACTGCCTATCGAGCGGATCGCCAAGCGCTGGATCGTTTCAAGCGATCCCGACGAACATGTCGCGGCCATCAAGACCTATATGGA
>CAKTFF010000285.1 GCA_934553185.1 uncultured Devosia sp. | reverse complement strand
AGCGACATCTTCGTGCGGGTGCCGCTCGACCCGTTTTTCTTTATGGACATGGAAGGCCATGCGATCGGCGCGGTGCTGCAGCCCGATCGCTTCCACTGCGTGGCCGGGCGAGACCTGCGGACACGCAAGGCCCTCACCATTGCCGATAATTACTTCAACGCCGGCGTCATGCTGATCGATATGGCGCAGTACCGGCAAATGGATTTCGCTGCGGCTCTGGCCGACGTGCCACCCGAAGAATTTGCCATGTTCTATTATGACCAGGACATGATCAACTATTGCTTCCGCGGCCGCATCATCGAGGTGGAGCCGCGCTGGAACCTCCAGAACGCCTTGTTCGCGCACGAGGCCTATAACCCAGCCATCTGCCACTACTCTGCCAACAACAAGCCCTGGCTGGTCGGGACGCGGCGGCTGGCCTTTAAGCGCACTTACCGGCACCTGATGACCAACAAATTCTTTTACCAGTATCGCCGCGAGCGCATCGCCAAGATGATCCGGAAGTGGTTCGGGCAGCGCTGAAATCAGCCCTGAACGTGGTTGGGGTCCATCCACATCACTTCCCAGATATGGCCATCGAGGTCGGCAAACGAGCGGCTGAACATGAAGCCATAATCATCGGCCGGGCGCACTTCGGTGCCACCCGCAGCGATGGCCTTGTTGAACAGGTCCTCCACCGCTTCGCGGCTGTCGCGGGAAATGCAGATCAGCACTTCGCTGCTTGTCTTGCTGTCGGCGATGGTTTTGGGCGTGAATTGGCTGAACTTGTCGTGGGTCAGCAGCATAACGAAAATATTGTCGTCGATCACCATGGCCGCGCCTTCCTCATTGCTGAACTGCGCGTTGAAGCGAAAGCCGACGCTTTCCCAGAATGTTCGGGAAGCTGGCAGATCGGAAACAGCGATGTTGAGGAAGATCGAGGTGGCCATGGCCCTGTTCCTTAGTTAAGTCATTACCTAACTAAATACGCGGGTGCTGTGGAGTCAAGCCCGCTTGCCCACGCTGGTCTGCGCAGGCACAGTCGCGCCGCTCACAAGGAACTTTCGATCATGCTTTCTGCCCTTACCCTCTCCGGCTCCATTCGTAAGGGATCGCAGAACCAGCGCCTCCAGGCCCTGGTCGGCCGACGGCTTGAAGCTGCCGGGGTTGCGGTGAAAAGCATCGATCTGGGCGACTTCCCCATGCCCATCTTCAACGAAGATCTCGAGCCCGATAACATCCCTCCTGCTGCGGGCCAATTGGCCGAACTCTGGCGCCAGCATCCGATCATCTTCATCGCCAGCCCCGAATATAATGGGGGGCTAACCCCGCTCCTCGTTAACACCTTATCTTGGCTCAGCCGGCAGAAGCCGAGCCCCTTCCGCCACGTCGTGTTCGGCATTGGCGGGGTCAGCTCAGGCAAATACGGGACGATCGGCGCGCTCAGCCACCTGCGCGACAGCCTGAGCAAAGTCGGCGGCCTCGTTGTTCCAGGCCTCCTCGGCATCGGCCCCGACGATGGCGCCTTCGACGAAGCGGGCGACCCCACCGAGCCCGCAATCAAGCGCAAGATCGATGGTTTGGTGCAGGACCTCATCACCATCAAGCGCCGCTAGAATGCGGGCGCTCTACCTTTCCCATCCCCAGGTGCAGATAAACGCCCACGTGCCAGTGCCGCTCTGGGGCCTGTCAGAGTTAGGCCGCGCGCGGGGCGAAGCTCTTGCCCATCGCGGCGTCGTGCCTCTCCATGCCACGATCTATTCAAGCAAGGAACGCAAAGCGGTTGAATTTGCCCAGATCCTTGCCCAGCCCGCCGGAGCGTTGGTGCTCAGGGATCACCGAATGGGGGAAAATGACCGCAGTGCCACAGGTTTCCTGCCGCCTGAGCTTTTCGAGCAGACCGCAAACCGCTTCTTCGCCGAGCCGGAAACAAGTGTTCTCGGCTGGGAGCGGGCAGTGGACGCGCAGGCTCGCATCGTAGGCGCGATCGAAGTTGCCTTGGCTGGCGTGCCGGAGGGGAGGCCTGCCGTATTTTGCGGCCATGGTGCGGTAGGCACGCTGCTCAAGTGCCACGTCGCACGGCGCCCGATCAGCCGCGTAGAGGACCAGGGCAGGTTCGGCGATGGTGGAGGCGGCAACGGCTTTGTGTTCGACTTTGGCGCTGGGATGCTCCTCTCCGACTGGACACCCATAGAGTTGCTGCTGCCTGGCTGGTTTAGCTAGACGCGGTTGCGGGATGGAACCGATTGCTCTAGGGCCTAAAGGCACTCACCCGGAGACCAGCATGAGCGGCCAATTGATCGTGGGCCTTGACGTTTCCACCCGCATGGAGGCCGAGGACATCATCCAGCGCCTCGATGGCACGGTGGATTTCTTCAAGATCGGCTACCAGTGCTTTTATGGCGCCGATGGCTTTGCACTGGGCAAGGACCTGCTTAAGGCGGGCAAGAAGGTGTTTTTCGACCTCAAGCTGCTCGACATCGACAACACGGTAGAAAAGGGCGTCGCCGCCTTCGCCGAGACGGG
The DNA here is from genome assembly GCA_934553185.1 of uncultured Devosia sp. GTDB lineage: Bacteria > Pseudomonadota > Alphaproteobacteria > Rhizobiales > Devosiaceae > Devosia. The sequence continues at coordinate 1,188 of CAKTFF010000285.1, read as the reverse complement.
CGCAACCATGCTCACCGTTCATGCCTATCCCCAATGCATGCGCGCCGCCGTTCGGGGCGCTGCCGGATCGAAGCTCGCAATTTTGGGCGTGTCGGTGTTGACCTCCATGGACGATGCAGATGTTGCTGAAGCTGGCTTTGCTCGCGATGCAGCGGGGCTTGTGGCCCTGCGAGCGCAGCAGGCGCGCGATGCGGGCATTGATGGACTGGTCAGTTCTCCCCATGAAGCTGCCATGGTGCGCGCCATTGCCGGCGAGCAGATGGCCATCGTCACCCCGGGCATTCGCCCGTCCGGCAGCGCAAGGGGCGACCAGAAGCGCGTCATGGGCCCGGCCGAAGCTCTTGCGGCGGGTGCCACCCATCTGGTGGTTGCCCGGCCGATCGTTCAGGCGGACGATCCGCTTGCGGCAGCACGGGCTATTCTTGGTGAGATGAACGGCGGAACAAGGCTAGCTTAGCGCGCCCGACCTCGTGGTTCGACAGGCTCACCATGAGGTCTCAATGACTATGGCGCTAGCCTGTCGAGGGCGATCATTGTTCAGCACGATTTTTGGGAGACCTCATGGTTAGCCTGTCGAACCACGAGGTCGGGGACGCGGTGCTCTCCGAAACCTAGCCCGCTAGGCCATGCTGCCGGCTGAGTTCAAGAAGGTTCCGCTGCGGGCGGGCGCCCACATGGCTGATCACCTCATGGGCAGCCAGGCACCCGGTCTGTAGCGCTGATTGCAGGGACTGCCCCCGCGCCATGCCGAGGAGGAAACCCGAGGCGAACAGGTCTCCGGCGCCCGTCGCATCGACCACCCGGTCGATGGGGAAGGCGGGCACGGAAACGATCTCGCCATTGTGGATCGCCATAGCGCCATCGGCTCCCATGGTAATTGCGGCCAGTTCGGCGTCCTTGGCGATCTCGCGCACTGCCATGCCCAGGTCGTCGGTCTGATACAGCGACTTGAGCTCGTGAACATTGGCGAACACATAGTCGATGGTCTTGGAGCGTATTAGGTCCAGGAACTCGGCGCGATAGCGATCGACGCAGAACGGGTCCGAGAGGGTAAAGGCGGCGGCGCGCTCGTTTTTGTGGGCATAGTGCGCGGCCAGCACGAAGGCCTTCTTGGCTTCCTGAGGGTCCCAGAGAAACCCTTCCATATAGGTGATGGCTGCCCCGCCGATCTCGTCAGGGTCGATATCC
>CAKTFF010000284.1 GCA_934553185.1 uncultured Devosia sp. | reverse complement strand
GTGGAAAACCGCTTTGTCGGCATGAAGTCGCGCGGGCTCTATGAAACCCCCGGCGGCACCATTCTGCTCCAGGCCCATCGCGGCATCGAATCCATCACCCTTGATCGCGGCGAAGCCCATCTCAAGGATGAGCTGATGCCCAAATATGCCGAGCTGATCTATAACGGCTTCTGGTATTCGCCCGAGCGCGAAATGCTGCAGGCATTGATCGACAAGTCGCAAGCCTACGTGTCGGGCGAAGTAACCCTCAAGCTCTACAAGGGCTCGGCCAGCGTCATCGCCCGCTCCTCCCCCCATTCGCTCTACAACATGGACCTCGTCACCTTCGAAGAAGGCGCCATCGCCTATGACCACCACGATGCCGAGGGCTTTATCCGGCTCAACGGCCTGCGCCTCAAGACCTGGGCGGCCCGTAATGGCAAGGCGGCGCGCTGACTAACCAGCAGGGGTTTCGCTCCTAGGGAACCACTCCATGGCGGCAAACCCTATAGCATGGGTTAATCGGCCATTAAGCCGAACACTCTAGCTTCTCCCTCCGGACGCCATGCAGAAGCAGGCGCCGGAGGGGGAACGGGCTTTGAGCGCAGAAGACGCTGGCAGCTTGGGTGAAAAGGCCGAGGCATTGCTTCTCGACGCAGCGCTCGAGAATATCCCTTATGGCTTTTGCGTCTGGTCCCCTCAGTTCCGCCTCCTGATGTGGAACAAGAACTGGCGCGACATCTATGGCCTTGAAGAGGGCGCCATCCGTCGCGGCATGAGCCTCGAAGAGGTCGTGCAGCTCAGCGTGGCTCTAGGCAACCATCCCGGCCATACCGAGGACAGCTTCTACGAAAGCTATACGGCCGAACTGCTGGGCAATCGCAGCGGCGCCCGCACCAGGGGACGCGGCGACGTGCGCGATGGCAGGGTCGTCGAAGTCGCCCATGTTTATTCAGATGCGCTGGGCTGGGTGGTGACACACGAGGACGTCACCGAAGAGGTGGCGCGCAGCCAGGGCGCGGAGCGGCGCAAGCTCGAACTGGAGCGGCAGAACATCCGGCTCGACGCTGCGGTGAACAACATTTCGCAGGGTCTCTGCATGATGGACGCGCGCGGACGCCTCGTGATCTGCAACGAGCCCTATGCCCGCATCTATAACCTGCCGCCCAAGCTCGTGCGGCCCGGCACGCAGCTCGAAGACATTCTCGGGCACCTGTTCGACATGGGCATGGAAGCCGGCGGCACGCGCGAGGAATACATCGCCTGGCGCCGGGAAGTCATCGCCCGGCGCGAATATGGCAAGAATGTCCATGAGCTGGGCAATCGCACCATCATGATGCAGCACCATCCCATGAAGGATGGCGGCTGGGTGTCGACCCACGAGGACATCACCGAGCAAAGGCAGAACGAAGCGCGCATCCGGCACCTCGCGCGCCACGACGCCCTGACCGACCTGCCCAACCGCATCGAATTCCTCGAGCAGATGGCCAAAACCGAAGCCGCCCTCGCCCGCGGGGAAATGGCCGCGGTTCTGTATATCGACCTCGACCACTTCAAGGCGGTCAACGACACGCTGGGCCATGCGGTGGGCGACGAGGTGATCAAGCAGGCCTCTGCCCGCCTTTGGGGCACGACACGCGAAACCGACGTGCTGGCGCGGCTGGGCGGCGATGAATTCGCCCTGCTGATCCGCCCCATCGAGGCAGCGTCCGACGCCGCCAGGGTTGCCGATCGCATCATCAAGGCCATCGGCACGCCCATGATCATCGCCGGACAGCAGGTCGAAATCGGCGCCAGCGTCGGGATCGCCATCGGCCCCGGTGACGGGCTCAAGACCGACACCCTGGTCAAGAATGCCGACCTGGCGCTCTACAAGGCCAAGAGCGAGGGCCGCTCCACCTACCACTTCTTTGAAACCGGCATGGATGCCGCGCTGCAGTCGCGCCGCTCCATCGAAGCTGGGCTTCGCCTGGCGCTGCAGCGCAAGGAAATGCGCCTCGTCTATCAGCCGCTGCTGGGCCTTAAGGAAAACCGCGTCACCGGCGCCGAAGCGCTGTTGCGCTGGGATCACGAAGGCCGCACCATTTCGCCCACCGAGTTCATCCCCATTGCGGAAGAAACCGGGCTGATCGTGTCGATCGGCGAATGGGTGCTGCGCGAAGCCTGCCGCACAGCGGCGACCTGGCCCGACGACATTCGCGTGGCGGTCAATCTGTCGTCCGTTCAGTTCAAGAGCCGGGATCTCCTCAGCACCGTCAAGGCGGCGCTGGCCGAAGCCCGCCTGCCCCCGACCCGGCTAGAACTCGAAATCACCGAGTCGCTGCTGCTGGCCGAGAACGACACCAATCTCAAGGCACTGCACGAATTGCGAGCCATGGGCGTGCGCATCTCCATGGACGATTTCGGCACCGGCTATTCGTCCCTGAGCTATCTGCGGTCCTTTCCCTTCGACAAGATCAAGATCGACCGCTCCTTCATGCGCGACCTCACAAGCCGGGGCGACTCCCAGGCCATCATCAAGGCCGTGATCGGGCTGGGCCACTCACTGGGCATGAGCACCACCGCCGAAGGCGTGGAAACGCCCGAGCAACTCGACATGGTGCGCCTGCACGGCTGCTCGGAGGTCCAGGGATTCCTGTTCTCCCCGCCCCTGGCGCCCGCCGCTCTGGCGAACCTGCTGCATTCGGAAGCCGTCAAAAGCCGAACGGAAAACAAGAAGGCGTCCTGAACGCTAAGCCTTTGTCCAAAGGAAGGCCGGGCGGGCAGCGTCCCCGCACAATAGGCCTCCATATGGTCGTCACGTTTTTGCCACTCAGACACGGCCGTTTCTTTGCTTTATCCCGTTTATCCCCGCAGGGAGAAGCTATGCCAATAATGGCCCATCACTCCACACGGCGGCCTGCAGGCGAACAGTGGTGGAGTGAACCGGGTGGGGTATTTGCCTGTCCCACAGGTTCAAGAGCCGGCCGGCTGCGGCGAGCGACCGCAGTCCGCCGGTTCAGTTCCAAAAACCGGTGCCCCGAGACAACTGGCGTCTCACTAAAATCTACTCTCAGGGGCGTTCAGCTGTCTCGGGGTCCGTCGAACAGGAAAAACCGCGGGGGAGGCGGCGCTTTCGCTCGCCAACACGCCCGCATCCCACCTCTGCATGCCTCGCGCTTGTGGAAAACCCTTTGATCCTGTATGGCAGCCGCAAATGCGCCAGTCATGCCCTGCGGGAAGGCTTGGAGCTTGTTGTTTCCTGCATGGTTCAGCCGTTTGTTGCCGCTCCTTTTCGCGGCCCGGGGTTTTGGGATCATGCCAAAAAGGCTCGGATTCCCATGTCGTTGCGCAATATCGCCATCATCGCCCACGTTGACCACGGCAAGACCACGCTGATCGACGTCCTGCTCAAGCAGTCCGGTTCGTTCCGCGAAAATGAGCGCGTCGAAGAGCGCGCCATGGACAGCAACGACATCGAACGCGAGCGCGGCATCACCATTCTGGCCAAGGTGACGTCCCTCCTTTGGAACGACACCCGCATCAACATCGTCGACACGCCCGGCCACGCCGACTTCGGCGGCGAAGTGGAGCGTATCCTGTCCATGGTCGACGGCGTGGTGATCCTCGTGGACGCCGCCGAAGGCCCGATGCCGCAGACCAAGTTCGTTCTCGGCAAGGCGCTGGCCCAGGGCCTGCGTCCCATCGTGGCCATCAACAAGATCGACAAGGCCGACGAGCGCCACCT
>CAKTFF010000283.1 GCA_934553185.1 uncultured Devosia sp. | reverse complement strand
TCCGCTGGTCGGCGCCGTTGCGCTTGAGCCCGAGACCGCGCCACCACTGCAGGACCTTTTGGCTCCGCTCAACGGCTTGCCCGGGGTTGTGGTGGACGGGGGTGCCCTGGATCGGCTTGGCATCGCCATCGGCGATACGCTCCAGATCGGCAATGCCGACTTCGCGGTTCGTGCCACGCTGGGCAGCCTTCCCGATCAGGCGGCGCAGGGCTTCCAACTGGGCCTGCCCGCCATTGTCGCCGACAGCACCCTCGAACCTGCTGGCCTCAACCAGCAAGGCGTGTTGAGCCGGTTCAGCTACAAGGTTCTACTCGGTGAACGCGACGCTGCTACCGCTCTCGATAACTTGGACACGGCCTATCCCGATGCCGAGTGGGATCTGCGCGAGCCCGAAGACGCTGCCGCCAATCTCAAGCGCTTCTTTGACCTTTTCGCCCGCTTCCTGACCTTGGTCGGGCTATCATCACTTCTGGTGGGCGGGGTTGGTGTTTCCAATGCTATTTCCGCCTATATTGCCGAGCGGCGCACCTCCATTGCCACGCTGCGCAGCCTGGGCGCCACCAGTGCTCGCATCCTGGTGCATTTCTTGACCCAGGTTCTCGTGCTAAGCTTCGTCGGCGTGCTGCTTGGTGTTGTGCTGGGTGCTGCCACCAGCCTGCTCGCTCTGCCCCTCCTTTCGGGCATGCTGTCCATCGACCTGCCGCCCACCATTGATCCCCGCTCGTTGCTGGTCGCGGCAGGTTTCGGCGTTTTGATCGGCTTTGCCTTCGCTCTCCTGCCCTTACGCGGCGCGCAAAAGCTCAAGCCCGCAACGCTGTTTCGCGGCTCGGGCGGAAGCGAAACCAGCCTTGGCTGGCGCGACTTGATCCAGTGGCGTACTGCGCTGCCGCTCGCTCTGGCCCTAGCAGGTTTGGGGGCACTGGCCGTGTTTGCGACTGGCGCGCCGTGGCTGGTGCTTTGGTATGCCGTGGGCGCCGCAATTGCTTTCGCGCTGCTGCGCCTCGCCGCCTGGCTGCTGCAAAGGGCGATGCGGGCCCTACCGCCCCTCCCCAACACCATGCTGCGCCAGGCCTTCAAGGCCATTCATCGCCCCGGATCGGCGGCCCCCGTCGTGGTTCTGTCGCTGGGGCTCGGACTGGCGCTGCTCCTGATGATTACGCTGCTCGACCAGAACCTGCGCGCCCAGATCGACACCGCTGTTGCCGAAGATGCACCAGCCTTTGTGCTGCTCGACATGCCGGTGGATCAGGTGCCGCTGGTGGAGGCCTTTGCTGCAAACGATCCCGACATCGAGTCGCTGGCCACCATTCCCATGCTGCGCGGCAGCATCGAGACGGTGAACGGCACGGCGACGGCTGATCTCGGTCCCGTCCCGGACGACATAGCCGACGTGTTCCAGGGCGACACGCCCCTGAGCTGGTCTCGTGAGGTGCCCGAAGGCTCCACGGTTTCAGCGGGAGAGTGGTGGCCGTCAGATTACGGTGGGCCGCCGCTCGTCTCCTTAAGCGACGAACTCGAAGAACCGCTCGGCCTATCGGTGGGCGACACGATCAGCCTACGTATTGCCGGCCGCCCCATCGATGCGACGATCAGCAGCTTCCGCCGCATCGACTGGCGCGATGGCAGCCTCAGCTTCCGCGTACTGTTTTCACCAGGGGTGATCGAGAACGCACCACAAACCGTGATGGGCAGCATCGATGTGGCAGACGGCACAGCACGCGATGTCGAAAACCGTCTGGGCACCAGCTTCCCCGCTCTCAACTTCGTTGCCGTGGGCGATGCGCTGGAGCGGATCGAAGGCGTGCTGTCGAGCCTGGCCAATGCGGTTGCTCTGGTCGGCAGTCTGGCGGTGGTCTCGGGCATCCTGGTGCTGGCAGGCGCCATGACCGTCGGCCGCAAGCAGCGCGAAGCCGACGCCGTGGTGATGAAAGTGCTTGGCGCCACCAGCGGCAATGTCATTGCCAGCTTTGTGGTGGAGTATGGGGTCCTGGGGCTGCTTGCTGCTGTAATGGGCGCAGGCTTGGGTCTCGCCGCCACCTGGGCCATCCTGCGCTTCGTCATGGAGATCCCGTTTGCCCCCAATCTCGTGACGGTGGCAGTCGTAGTGGTCGGAGCAGTCGTGGTCACCATTGCCACGGGCGTGCTGACCACCTGGTCCGCCATGGCGGTCCGCCCGGCACGTCAGCTGCGCTCGGGCACGGCTTGACCGGGGACCCCAAAAGGGTCCCGCAGATGCTCAGCCCCGGTCAATGAGCTTGAACAAGGCTGAGTGATCCTTGTCGCCAAGCCCCTGGTTCAGCGCCTTGTTCATCATCTGCTGGAGACTTGCCGTATGCGGAAGGGCAAGCTCAAGCTGGCCGGCTGAACCGATGGCAAGGCCGATGTCCTTGCGATGGAGACGCAGCCGGAAGCCGGGATCGAACGTTCCCTTGACCATGCGGTCGCCATGCACCTCAAGAATGCGGGAGGCCGCAAAGCCGCCCATCAAGGCCTCGCGCACTTTGGCGGGATCAACGCCAGCGGCTTTGGCAAAGGCAAGACCCTCGGCAACAGCCTCGATGGTGAGCCCCACAATGATCTGGTTGGCGACCTTGGCCGTCTGCCCTGCCCCGACCTCGCCCACATGGGTGATGTTCTTGCCCATGATCTCGAACAGGGGACGGGCCCGTTCGAAATCCACACCACTCGCGCCCACCATGATGGTCAGCGTGGCAGCCTTGGCGCCCACTTCACCGCCCGAAACCGGGGCATCCACATAGCTCGCGCCGAGCTGGATGACCCTTTCAGCAAAGCCTTTCGTCGCAACAGGCGAAATCGAGCTCATGTCGATCACGAGCTTGCCTGCTGCAAGGCGTTCGGCAACCCCATCTGCACCAAACAACACCATTTCGACATCGGGCGTGTCGGGCAGCATCAGGATGATGATCTCGGCCTGCTCAGCCACAGCAGCGGCGCTCTCCAACGCCTTGCCGCCCGCCTCTACCAGCGGTTGGGAGACATCCTTGACGCGATGGAGAAAAACCTCGTGTCCTGCGGCGATCAGATGACCTGCCATGGGCCGTCCCATGACGCCTAGTCCAATAAACCCGATTTTCATGCGCGCCCGCTCCATTCCTTGAACCACTGGAGGCCAGCCGTCGTGCCCGCCTGTGGCTTGTATTCAGCCCCAACCCAGCCGCTGTAACCGGCTTCGTCTAGGGCGTTGAAGATCGTGGTGTAGTTGATCTCTCCACTACCCGGCTCGTGCCGGCCGGGATTGTCAGCGACCTGCACATGCGCAATGCGATCCTGGAGGCGCCTGAACGTAGGCAGGAGGTCACCCTGAACCACCTGCATGTGGTAGAAATCATATTGAAGGAACAGGTTGTCGTGGCCAACGCGAGCAGAAATCCGCTCGAAATCATCAGTGGAATTGACCAAGAAGCCGGGAATGTCGCGCGGGTTGATCGGCTCCAGCAGCAACCTGATGCCGGCCTCGGCAAGCCGGGGCGCTGCATAGCGGAGGTTCTCGACCAGCACCTGTTCCAACGCCCCATGGTCGTGCCCTGCAGGCGCGATGCCCGCAAGGCAATTGACCATTTCGCACCCTGTCGCCTCGGCATAGGCGATCGCCGTGCCGACCCCCTTGCGGAACTCATCAACCCGATCGGGGTGACACCCGATGCCCCGATCGCCCGCGGCCCAATCGCCAGCGGGCAGGTTGAATAG
>CAKTFF010000282.1 GCA_934553185.1 uncultured Devosia sp. | reverse complement strand
CGGCAGTTCAGGCAGCGGATAGTTGTCGTGGGCACGGAGGCGCCGGAACACGTCGGCGGTGGCCAGCGGCACCATGGGATTGACCAAAACGAGGTGGCAATGGGGAAAGTCGGGCAAGGGCGACAGCACCTCTCCGACACCGCGCGCCACGAGCGGCCTCGAAACCAGGCAAGCGGGCACGTCGGCACCCAGGCCCGCGCCCAGGTCAGCAAGCTCGGCAAAGGGGATCGGTTGATCGGCTAGCCCAGCCATCAGGCGCAGTGCCGCTGCGGCGTCGGCCGAACCACCACCGATGCCGGCCGCAACGGGCAGGTTCTTGGTGAGGTGGAGGCGCAAGCCTCCAGGTACGGCATCGGGCCAGCGCCGGCGGAAGGCGGCGACGGCGCGACTAACCAGGTTGGTGTCTCCCCCGGCCAAGGCCGAGCCAAAGGGTCCACCAATGGTCAGGGTGTCGCTGTCGGCCGCATGGGCGGACAGCTCGTCGCAAATGTCGGCAAACACGACGAGGCTTTCGAGCGAATGGTACCCATCCTCGCGCCGCTGCGTCACATGCAGCGCGAGATTGACCTTGGCGGGAGCCAGTTCAACAACGGGTTCAATCATCCTGTGTGGCGTTGGCGTCGGTCAGACCGTCGGCCAGCTTGGGCGCGGCCCGTTCCCTGACGTTGCCAACCTCATCAACCGAACTGGCGACGCGCCACTGAAAGCGTGCTTCGAGCTTGCGGCCGGCTTTCCAGTAAGCGTCACCGAGATGGTCGTTGATCTCGGGATCATTGGGCTGCAGTTGCACAGCCTGTTCAAGCGTTGCCACCGCTTCCTCGATGCGGTCGAGCTTGTAGAAAGCCCAGCCCAGCGAGTCGACGATGTAGCCATCCTGGGGCTGTGCGGCGACGGCCTTCTCGATCATGTCCAGCGCCTCTTCGAGATGCATGTCCATGTCGATCCAGGAATAACCCAGATAATTGAGCACGGCGGGCTGCTCGGGATTGAGCTCAAGCGCCTTGAGGAAGTCGGCTTCGGCCTTGGGCCATTGTTTGTCGCGCTCATAGGCGATGCCGCGCACATAATAGAAGCGCCAGTCGGAAACGGACTCGCCGCCGGTCAGCGCCAGCGCCTTGCTGTAGGCATCGGCGGCCTCGGCATATTGCTCATCGTAGCGGAGCATGTCGCCATAAACCGAGACGGCATCGAGGTCCTCGGGGCTGCTGGCAACGATGTTGCCCAGGCGGCGGAGAGCCTCCTCGCGGTCACCCGTGGCATCAAGGTTCTGCGCCACGCGCACCACGGCCGTCGGCTTCATCACGGACGTTGCCGGCACCGATTCGTATATGGCGTTGGCCGCATCGTGCTGGTTGGCACTGTCGAGCAGATCGCCCAGAGCCAGGGAGATCACGTCGGCCGATGGGTCGAGGTAAAGACCAAGACGCAGGAAGACCAGCGCGAGATCAAGGCTGCCGTCACGCGAAAGCGCGACGCCGATGCCGTGGAACATTTCGGCAGCGCCGATCTGGACATTGCTGGTAAAGATGCCCGGCCGCTGCCCGGCTTCGACCTGCTCGCGGATCGTGCTCACCACCGGATGGGTCAGCCCCTGGTCCTCGAACTGCTGGATGACCGCGAGCGCCTCGTCGAAGCGACCAGCATTGGCCAGCACGCGGGCATAGACTTCGACGATGCGCGCCACATAGGGCTCGGTTTCGAACGCCTGCGCGGCGAGCGCGATGGCGTCCTCGGTATCGCCAGCCGCTTCGGCCATCAGCGCACGGTGGAAAACCAGAAAGTCTTCAAGCCCGGTCTCACCCAGTGCGGCAAGCGCAGCATCGGCTTCGTCGCGCCGGTTGTCGCCCACCAAAGCCCAACCGCGCAGGATTGCGGCGGTGATGCCGGTAAAGCTCTCCTGGCCCATGGCGGCCAGCATCTGGTCGGCCGCGTCGTAACGGCGCTCCTTGAGCGCTTCTGTTGCGACCACCAGTTCGGCCAGCTCATTGTCGGGCACGATGTCGAGCAGGTGCTGGGCGGTAGATGAGGCCCGGCCGATCTGGCCGTCGGCCGCGAGGGCGATGAAAGCACGCTCCACCAGAACAGCGTCTTCCCAATCATCGGTGGCGGCGTCGGAGAAATAGCGGGCGGCTTCTTCGGTGCGCAGATCCTGCAAAGCCTGCTGGCCGGCCATATAAGAGCCAGTCACGCTGCTGCGAAAGAGAGGCAGCATGCCAGTGGGTGCCAGCGGGTCGGTCTGGGCGGTTTGCATGCCCTGGGCAACCACGAGGCTCCCGTGGGCCGAAGCCGACAGCAGCAAGGCAACCAAAGCCGGGCGCGCGAAGCGGTGGATAAGCGATGTCACGAGAACAGGTACTCCCATGGGCTGGCGCCCTTTGTGGCGGCGGAGATTGACGGTTTTGCCGATGCGCCGCAAGCCTGCGCCACATAGCGTGATCGGTGCCATTACATTCCGCTGTAATTGGGGCCGCTGCCGCCTTCAGGTGGCACCCAGGTGATGTTCTGGCTGGGATCCTTGATGTCGCAGGTCTTGCAGTGCACGCAATTGGCGGCATGGATGCGGAACACCGGCTCATTGCCCTCGTGTGCCACTTCATAGACGCCCGCCGGGCAGTAGAGCGGCGCTGGTTCGCCGAAGCGCGGCAGGTTCTGCCGGATCGGGATGGTGGGGTCGGCCAGCTTGAGGTGAACCGGCTGGTCTTCATCATGAGCGATATTGGCCAGGTAAACGGAAGACGACCGATCAAAGGTCAGCTTGCCATCAGGCTTGCTGTATTGCCGGGGGGTGACTTCGCTGATCGGCCGGAGCCCTGCATGGTCGGGTGCGCCACCATGGCGCAGGTTGAGCGGGGACCTGCCGAAGGCGGCCTTGCACCAGAGGTCGGCGCCGATGGCCAGCGAGCCGGCTACCGTACCGAGCCGCGACCATAGTGGTTTGCTGTTGGCGACGCCCTGCAGTTCGCGGGCAATGCCGGTGCGCATGATGGAGGGGCCGAAATCGGCTACAAGGTCCTGCCCGCGGCCCTGCGCAAGGGCAGCCCCTATCGCGTCGGCAGCACCGATGCCCGAAAGGATGGCATTGTGGATGGCCTTGAGGCGGGGAGCGTTCATGAAGCCGGCTGCGCAGCCGATCAGGCCGCCGCCAGGAAAGGCCAGGGTTGGAACCGACTGCCAGCCGCCTGCGGCGAGGGCGCGGGCGCCGTAGCTCAGCCGCGTGCCACCCTCAAGCAGGCGGGCGATGGCAGGATGGCTCTTGAAGCGGTTAAATTCCTCGAAGGGGGAAAGCGTGGGGTCCTGGTAATCGAGGTAGGTGACGTGACCGACATAGAGCTTGCGCTCTTCGGCATGATAAACAAAGCCGCCGCCCGCCGTGTTGTTTGGGAGCGGGAAGCCAAGATAGTGGTCCACCTGGCCGGGATGGTGATGCGCGGCTGGGATTTCCCAGACTTCCTTGATGCCTAGCGCGTATTTCTGCGGCTCCCGCTCGAGCTTGAAATTGCCGATAATCTGCTTGGCAAGCGAGCCGCGCGCCCCTTCAGCGATAAGAGTATAGCGCGCCTCAAGGGCGATGCCTTCGGCAAAGCCTTCCTTTGGCTCGCCATGGCGGTCGCGGCCTAGATCGCCGGTGATGATGCCGCGAACCGGGCCGTTGCCGGTGCGAAGAACATCCACGGCGGCGGTCATGGGGAAGACATCGATGCCCAGTTCAG
>CAKTFF010000281.1 GCA_934553185.1 uncultured Devosia sp. | reverse complement strand
GTCTGCGCCTCCGGGCTCAACATGGTGGCAACCGTTGAGCGGAATGGCCGACGCCTCCTTGCCGTTATCCTGGGCGGGGCTTCGGCGCGGGACCGCAACCAACGCGCAGCCGAACTCATCCTGCGCGGTCTCGGCGGCAATGCCACACCCACCGGACAAACCGTTTTGACCCTCGCCAACAATAGCGGGGCCGCACCCACCGACATGCGCCCGCGCATCTGCGGCGCCGAGGCCAAGACCTATACAGCCGCTCAGGAAACCGCCTTCCCCATGGGTCTTGCGGGCCAGCCGAACCTTCTGTCCGACACGGTCGTGCCCGCTACCCATGTGGCGATCGATCTAGGCCGCATTGCTGTTGGCGTCAGCCTGCCGCGTCCCCGCCCCGCTCACACGCCTATTTTCCCTACACCGACGCAGGGCGAGGTGTTGGATCAGCAGCCGGCAGCCATCGCCGCTGAAACCGTTCCATTCCCGCGTCCCCGTCCCACGCTCTAAGCGTTCCGCGCCTTCAGGTTCCATGCGCCATGCGCAAGTGTCCACGCGCATCCATACGCGTCGCGCATGGCGTTAACCGTGTTCCTTTCCGCAGTCTTAATCTGTTCGGTCGCATTTTGCGCTTACCGATAACTCCCTGTTTAAGACGAGGACATTCATGAACCGCCTTGCGATCATGCTTTCCGCGACCCTTCTCCTGTCTACCGCAGCCCAAGCCGCCGATCTGGGCTGGAACGGCGGCGCCAGCCCCATCTATTCCCCGACGCCCGTTTCCGGCTGGTCCGGCTTTTATGCCGGCATCAACGGTGGCTATGGCTGGGGCACGATGACCCGCGCGCCAGCTGGCGGCGGCGTCGATGACGACAACAACAGTGGTGGTTTCGTGCTGGGCGGCCAGGCTGGCTACAACCTCGATCTCGGCGGCGTGGTGCTCGGCACCGAAGCGGATCTGCAATGGTCCAGCATCGGCTATTCGGAGGAACTACCGGGCCTGGGCACCTTTGAGTCCGGCATCGATGTGTTCGGCACCATTCGCGGCCGCGCCGGCTTCAGCTTCGGCCAGGTCATGCCCTATCTCACCGCCGGTTTCGCCGCCGGCAGCGGCTCGGCCAGCGTCAACGATGACGCCGGCGTCACCACCTCGCAGTCCGCCACCCATCTGGGCTGGACAGTCGGCGGCGGCCTTGAAGCCAAGGCAACCGAAAACATCTCCATCAAGGCTGAATACCTTTACGTCGACCTCGGCACCCAGACCTACTCGGGGCCCTTGGCAGGCCTGGGCGGCATCGACGCCACCCAGCGCTTCAGCGTCCTGCGCGCCGGCCTCAACTACAAGTTCTAGCCGACCGCGTCAGCGGCAAGAGCAAAAGGGGACTGGCACTAAGCCAGTCCCCTTTTGCTTAAGTTCGGGGTGCGTTCAGGCGGCCGTCAGGTCAGCCACATATTGGGCTCGAACGGCTCTAACGGCTTCAGTGTCTTCGCCGTTCAGCGTTTGGAGGAGCTTGACCAGCCCCGGGCAGAGATCAGGCGATGCCGGATCAAGCGTCGTAATGGCATCGAGTTCGCCTTGGCTGGCCCCACGCGCGGCAGTGGCGTCCAATGTCGTGGCCCAATCTTCGTCCGTTGTTGCGCGGCGTTGCACCGGCGCTTCGATGCCGCTCTTGGCCGCCTGCATCGCCAACACGGCCTGCGGCTCCATCATCTGGACGAACTGCTCGGTATCAGGGCGGCCCAGCAAGGCCACCGGACCATCAATGGCAACGGCGTTGCACAATTCGGTGCCTTCCGCATCGAGAGCCGAATAGAACTCGATCAGGCTGTTGATGATCGCAGCGTGATCGGCATCGGCGGCCTGGGCCACCATCGGCGCATATTTGCGCCGGATCTGCGCCACAGCCTCGGCGGAACGCTGCCCAACCGTTGCACCAGTGCCACCCTGCTTGAGGATGGCGGTAATGTCCCCCACCAGCACGTCGAAATCTTCGGGGAAGTTCTCTTGGAGGTAGCCATAAAAGGCCGGGCTGGTTTCAACCAGCATGCGCGCCGAGGTTTCTTCGTTCAGCGTCGCGCCGCGGATCCAATCCACGAGGCCAGAAGACAGCGCAACAGCTACCACAATCCCCAAGATCGGCACGAACCGCCCCCATTGGTGCCCACGCTTCTGCAGTGCGCCGCCGATCACGGCGCCAATTCCGCCAACAGCGCCGCAGAAAAGCGCTCCAATCAGCCAGCTTGGCAATGTTGCAATAAATTCCATGGGCCTCTTCCAAACGCGTTGAGGCTTACCAATTGCATGCCGTCCAGACCTGGGCAATATGGCCACCAGCACGCAGCAACAGCCGGGTCGGCCACCCCGCTCGGCCTTGGAGAAGCGCCAGATGAGCAACGGCACCATTCGCACCGGAACGGCCGGTTGGGTCTTCGAGCCCTGGCGTGGCACGTTTTTCCCCCAGGGCTTGGTGCAGAAAAAAGAGCTCGCCTACGCCAGCTCCCGCCTGTCCACCATCGAGATCAACGCCACCTTTCGCGCCAACCAAAAGCCTGACAGCTTCCGCAAGTGGGCGGGGGAAACACCCGAAGGCTTCGTGTTTTCGATCAAGGGACCGCAGCTGGTCACCCACATCAAGCGCCTCAAAAACTGCACGGCCGAGCTTGCCAACTTCTTTGCCTCCGGTCCCCTCGCCCTCGGTGAAAAGCTCGGCCCCTTTGTTTGGCAGCTCCCGCCCAACCTTCATTACGATCGGGACACGCTGGCCGCCTTTGTCGCCCAGTTGCCCCGCACCACCGCCGACTACCTGGCTCTGGCCGAACAAGCCGACGCCCGCCTCAAGACCGAACCCTTTGTCGACACAGCCGGCGTCGGGCCCCTCCGCCATGCCATCGAACTGCGTCACCCTAGCTTCGAGCATGAGGACGTCGACGCACTTCTCGCCGAGCACAATGTCGCCCGCGTCATTGCCGATACCGTCGACAATCCACGGCGCACCCTTACCGCAGACTTCGCTTACTGCCGCCTCCAGGGTCCTGCCCGCCCGGACGCGCAAGGCTACGATCCCGATGACATTGCCGAATGGGCCGACACCGTTCGCGCCTGGGCCACGTCGGGCAAGGACGTCTTTGCTTACTTTGTCCATGAGGACAAGCTGCACGCCCCGGCCAATGCCATCGCCCTGCGCCAGGCGGCCGGTATCACCTTGCCTGGCGACTGATCACAAGCCCGTTCCGTTCTGGCATACCTGTCCAGCCCGCCCTATCCAGCTCCCGCCTTGCATTGTGAAAGCCCCGCTCATGCCCGCATCCATCTTCCATCCGCTCGACAAGAAAGCGGCGGGCGCCGCCTTTCTCCTGGGCCTCCTCACCATTCTTGCCGCTTTGGGTTCTCAGGTCTTTGGCGGCTTGGTGCCGTGCGAGCTCTGCCTCGAACAACGCTTGGCTTACTACTACGGCCTGCCCATCCTTCTGGTGATCCTCGTCACCTGGAACCGTTTGCCGCTTCCGGTCTGGTACGCTGCAACGGCGGTAGTTACCGCCATTTTCGTCTGGGGCACCTATATGGGCGCCTTTCATGCCGGCGTCGAATGGGGTTTCTGGCCCGGGCCCACCGCCTGCACCGGCGTGGGCGAGGCCCTCAGCTTTGACTCGCTGAGCAATCTCACGCCCGTCATCGGCTGCGACGCCGTCCAGTTCCGCTTCCTGGGCATTTCGCTGGCCGGCTACAA
>CAKTFF010000280.1 GCA_934553185.1 uncultured Devosia sp. | reverse complement strand
GCATTGAGCCAGGCGGACACCGCGGTCGCAATGGCAATGCCCACATGAACAAGGCTGGGGAACAGGATGAGCGACAGGCCGATATTGGCAACCACCGAGAGCCCGGCGAAAATGGTGGGGGTCAGCGTGTCTTCACGGGCAAAATAGCCCGGCTGCAGCACGCGGATCAGCACATAGGCGGGCAGGCCGGTGGAAAAGGCGATCAACGCCTGCGCGGTCTGCTGGGTCGCCAGCGCATCAAAAGCGCCGCGTTCAAAGAGGATGCGCACGATGGGCTCGGCCATGGCGATCAGCGCTGTTGCCGCCGGCATGGACAGGAGCATGGCGACCAGCAGCGACTGGTCCTGGGTGGCGCGCGCTTCGCTGTCGCGCCCGCCCTTGAGGTGGCGCGACAGCTCGGGCAGCAGCACGGTGCCGATGGCAATGCCGATAATGCCCAGCGGCAGTTGATACAGCCGGTCGGCATAGTTGAGGATGGAAATGGCATTGTCGGCGCCCGAGGCGATGATGGTGCCGACGAAGATATTGATCTGGGTAATGCCGCCGGTGAGGATGGCGGGGATGGCAAGGAGCCAAAAGCGGCGCACTTCCCCATCAAAACGGGGCAGGCGGAAACCGGGAACGAAGTTGGCCCGCCGGATCGCCGACCAAACCAGCCAGAGTTGCGCCAGCCCGCCAAACATGGTGGCCACGCCCACCCAGATGGCAGCCCCTGCCGGCTCCTGCACCCAGAAGGTGACGAGCGGGATCATCGCCGCGATGTTGACGATGTTGAGAATAACCGGGGCGAAGGCCGCGGCGAAGAAGCGGCCAAGGGAATTGAGGATCGCGCCATAGGCCGCCATCAGCGACATGCAGGCGAGATAGGGGAACATGATGCGCGTCAGCAGCACGGTGAGGTCGAACTTGCTTTGATCATCCACAAAGCCGGGCACGAAAGCGACCATCAGCTGCGGCATGAAGATTTCCGCCAGGATCGTGACGACGACCAGCATGGCGACGAGCCAGCTCATGATCCGCGCGGTAAGGTCACGCGCCTTGTCGGGTCCGTCCTGCTCCAGAGCGCCCGAGAACATGGGCACGAAGGCGGTGTTGAACGCCCCTTCGGCAAACAGGCGCCGGAACAGGTTGGGAAAGCGGAAAGCGGCAAAAAACGCGTCTGCCGCCGGGCCGGTGCCGAGGACGGCTGCCATCAAGGCATCGCGAACAAAGCCGGCAATACGGGACAGGAGGGTCAAGCCGCCCACGGACAGGAAATTGCGGTAAAGGCTCACCTGCCACGCCCTCGTGGTTCGAGGCTCGTGAAGAACTCGCACCTCACCATGAGGGCTACTCTGAGCGCCGTTGGTTCAGTGGCTCTCATGATGAGGTGGGAGCGAAGCGACCCTCGAAACACAAGGCCGTGCCTGGGTGCTCTACCCATTGGCCACCTTGGCCAGTGGCGCGGGATGGAACACGCCCATCAGCGCATCGTGGATCTTGCGCTGGCGTGGCTTGCTCATGATCTTCTGGCCGGTGAGGTCCGTGACATAAAAAACGTCTACGGCCTTTTCGCCATAGGTGCCGATATGGGCCGAGCCGATGGTGAGGTTGAGGTCGGCTATCTGGTGGGTCAGGGAGTGGAGGAGACCCATGCGATCGAGGCCCGACACCTCGATCACGGTGAACTTTTCCGACAGGGCATTGCTGACCGACACTTCGGCATGGAGCGCGAAGGGCTTGAGGCGCTTGTTGTGGCGCGATTCCTTGCCCAGATCGATCAGGATCTGCCGCTTGCCCTGGAGCAGTTGTTTCACCGTATCGATGATGCGGGTGGCGCGCACCTTTTCGTCTTCGTCGGAGGTAAAGGCGCGGCGCAGCCGGAAGGTGTCGATGGCGTGGCCGTCGCGCGTCGAAAAGATCTGCGCGCCGATGATGGAGGCGTCCTGCATGGTGCAGGCCCCGGCGATCAGCGACAGGAGGCGTGGATGGTCGGGGGTATAAAAGGAGACTTCGGTGATGCCTTCGAAGCTCTTGATGCGGATGGAGCCGGCAAAGCTATCGCCGTTGCCATCCGCCTGGCGGATCATGCGGGCATGCTCGATCTGCAGTTCGGGTTCGGCGCGCAACCAATAATGATCATAGTGGCGGCCGACATAGGCTTCCACTTCGGCTTCGGGCCAGGCCTTGAGCGCTTCGCCCAGCTCGCGACGGGCAAAATGGATGCGATCGCCCTGCGTCCAGTGGGAATGGCCACCCGACAGCAGGGGCTCGGTGGCATAGTAAAGCGCGCGCAGCAATGAACCCTTCCAGCCGGTCCAGACGCCGGGACCCACAGCGCGGATGTCGCAGGCGGTGAGGATCATCAGGAGGGCCAGCCGCTGGGGCGATTGCACCACGTCGGCAAAGGCGCGGGCAGTTTCGGGGTCCTGGATGTCGCGGGCCTGGGCAATCTCGCTCATCAGCAGGTGATACTGGATCAGCCAGGCGACGGTTTCGGTTTCGGATGGCGACAGGCCAAAGCGCGGGCAGAGCTTGCGGGCGATCTTCGCGCCAGCCACGGAATGATCTTCGGGGCGGCCCTTGGCGATGTCATGGAGAAACAGGGCTACATAAAGCAGCCGCGTGTCATGCAGCTGGGGCAGCAATTCATGGGTCAGCGGCAGCTGGTCGCGCAGGCCACCATTGGCGATCTCGGCCATGACGCCGACGGCGCGGATCAGGTGCTCGTCCACCGTATAGTGGTGGTACATATTGAACTGCATCAGGGCGACAATCTTGCCGAAATCGGGCACGAAACGGCCCAGAACGCCCGACTCGTTCATCTGCCGCAGGATGCGCTCCACCGATTGCGGCGCGGTCAGGATCTGCAGGAAATGCTCGTTGGCTTTCGGGTCGTGGCGCAGCTTGTTGTTGATCAGGCCCAACGAACGCGTCACATGCTTGATGGCGTCGGGATGGAGCAGCAACTGCTCGCGTCCGGCGACCAGGAACATGCGGATCAGATTAACCGGATCCTTTTCAAAGGCGTCGGCCTTGGCGATGTTGAGCCGCCCGGTATCAAGAACGAAATCGGTCTCACCCCTGATCTTTGATTTGCCCGAGCGGAAGGGCGCCAGCACGCGGCCGACCAGGTCCATGTCCTTGGCGTGGTTGAACTCGAGCGAGGCGCAAAAGATGCGGGTCAGATCGCCCACATCCTTGGCCACGAGAAAATAGCGCTTCATGAAGCGCTCTACGCTCAGCATGCCGACGCGCTGGGCATAGCCCATGCGCTGCGCCAGTTCGGGCTGCACATCGAAGGTCAGCTTTTCTTCGGCGCGGCCGGTCACGAAATGGAGGTGGCAGCGCACTGCCCACAGGAAGTCCTCGGCACGGGAAAACAGCCGGTACTCGTTTGCGCTCAGCACGCCCTTGCCGACCAGCTCACCGGAGGTCTTGACCTGGTAGAAATATTTGCCGATCCAAAATAGGGTGTTGAGGTCGCGAAGGCCCCCTTTGCCGTCCTTGATGTTGGGCTCCACCACATAGCGGGTATTGCCCATCTGGCGGTGCCGCTCGTCGCGCTCGGCCATTTTGGCGGCAATGAATTCAGGACCGGTGCGTGGCACGATCTCGGTTTCGAAGCGCTTCACCAGCTGATCAAACAGCGTCCGGTCGCCGGTGAGGAACCGCGCTTCAAGCGTTGCGGTGCGCACGGTCATGTCGGCGCGCGCCATGCGCAGCGATTCCTCGACCGAGCGCACGGC
>CAKTFF010000279.1 GCA_934553185.1 uncultured Devosia sp. | reverse complement strand
TGCACGGCAAGTCCGGCTTGGGCGGCAATGGTGCCGAGGGCTTGAAAGTCGACATGGGCGGAGAGGTCGGTTTCACCAGGCGCATCGAGTATGTCGGCATATTGGTGCCGGCGCACGGCCTGTAGGGTTTCTCCGGTCTGCGTGGCGCCATAGCCATAATCGATGGCAAGGATGGCGCCGCCCTGCCGGGACACCGTGGCGGACAGGCGCTTCATCACTTCGCCGCCTGCAAGTCCAACTTCAAAAACGCTGTTGATCTCGGCGCGGGCAACGCTTTCCGGCATGGCAGAGGCGGGAATGGGGGTGGGGCTCAGGCCAAAGCGGCGCTGATCACCAACAAGCCCGACCATGCGCTCGTGCCAGCCTTCTTTTCCGCGCACGAACTGGCGGATGGGCAGGGCATCGAAGAACTCGTTGGCCAGCACCAGCAGCGGGCCATCGCCGACTTTTTCGAAGGCGTCGATCCACTTGGGCTCATAGGGCTCTAGCCGCGTGTTCTGTTCAGCGATCAGCGCCGGATTGGTTTCGAACAGGCGCAGGTCAAGCGCATCGCGAAAGCCTTCGGCCCGGCAGGCCACGCGCAGCAGGTCGGCCATCAGCGTGCCGCGGCCAGGGCCCAGCTCAAGCAGGGTGAAGCTTTTGGGGCTGCCCATCTGCTGCCAGAGATTGACGCAGAAAAAGCCGATCAGTTCGCCGAACACCTGCGAGATCTCGGGCGCCGTCACGAAATCGCCCCCGGCGCCCAGTGGATCGGCACCCTTGTAATAGCCCTTGGAGGGGTGGGTGAGGCAAAGCCCCATATAAGAAGCGACCGACATAGGCCCGTTCAGGCGGATCTGCATGTCAATCAGTTCGGGCAAGGTCAGGGCGCTTGCGTCAGACATGAAGCAGGCTCTGCTTGCGGGTCGTTGCCCAGGCGACCAGCGCCAGGCCTGCCGCCACCAACGGGATGGAGAGAACCATGCCCATGGTCAGCCAGCCGCCATAAAGGTAGCCGATCTGTGCGTCGGGGAGGCGGACGAACTCGACGGCGATACGGCTCAGGCCATAGCCGATGCCGAAAATGCCGGCGACCAGCCCTGGACGGCGCAGGGCGTAGAAGACGTGGGTGAAGATGCGGATGACGATAAACAGCAGCAAGCCTTCGAGCACGGCTTCATAAAGCTGGCTGGGATGGCGCGGCAGTTGCTCTGGGTCGGTCGGGAACACAACGCCCCACGGCAACGCGGTTGGCGCGCCGTAGAGCTCTGCATTGATGAAGTTGGCGATGCGAACGAGGAAGATGCCGATCGTGCCTACTGAGGCAATCAGGTCCAGCCCGTTGAGCCAGTTGCCGTTGCCCTTGGCTCGGGTGAACAGCGTTACTGCCAGCATCAGCCCCAACATGCCGCCATGATAGCTCATGCCGCCATCAAGCGTGTTGAGCACTTGTGCGGGGTTCTGCAGATAGAACGGCAGGTTGTAAAACAGGACATAGCCAACGCGTCCGCCGACCACGATGGCCAGCATGGTCCAGAAGGCGAAATCCCAGATATCCTTGGCTGGAAAGGGTGGCTCGCCCTTGTGCCAAAGGCGCTGATTGTTCAGCATGAACCACGCATAAACGGCGCCCAGCCCGGTGCCTACCAGATAGCCCAAGGCGTACCAGCGGACGGCAAAGGGTCCGATGGCAAAGGCAACGGGATCGATAGAGGGGAATGGCAAAGGACGCTCCTGCGGCAATCGGCCGGACCATTGCCGCTTCGGCCTCTCTGGTCAAGTCGGCAGGGGTGTCCTACATATCAGCTTGAAGCGTCGAACCAGGATGGGAATACCATGAACCAGAGCAACAGGATCTTCGACGATCTGGGCCGATTGATGAATGAAGCGGCCGGTGTCGCCGACGGCGTGCGCCGTGAAGTGGAAACTGTGGTCAAGTCACAGGCACAGCGGCTCGTGGTCGATATGGACCTGGTCAAGCGCGAGGACTTCGACGCCCTGCGCGAACTGGTGCAGGTGCAGGGAGAAGAAATCGACGCTCTGCGCAAGGAACTGGCTGCCCTGCGCGGCGTCCACTCCACCAGCGAGCTTTAACGCTCGAGTTCGTTAATTTCCGCGGCAAGAGATTTGCCGCGGACCTCGTGCCCCATAGTGGCACCATCTTTGGCTTCTGCGCTGCGCCTGTTAACCGTCCGTTAACCCTGCGCCCGCATCGTCTTCCACAAGAGAATGCCGACCTTGGCCCGCGCTGCGTCCCCTGAATCACAGGGGCGGTGTAGGGTCAGATCATCAGGACGATTCGTAAGCCTTCGTGCATGCGGCCACTTCCTGGCCCACCCCGACTGCCGGTTTAAGGACGGAACCGTTTCATGTCACTTCTGCAAGTCGAGCCCGATCGCGATCTCCATCCCGTGGACATCATCGAGCACATTGCTTCCATCAACGACTGGACCTTTGAGCGGCAGGATGCCGACGAGATCTCCATTTCGGTGCGGGGAGGCTGGTCTGATTACCATGTCTCGTTCAACTGGATGGAGGATCTTGAGAGCCTTCATATCGCGTCGGCGTTTGATTTGCGCGTGCCCGAGGGACGGCGCAACGAGATCAAGCAGCTCATATCGCTGATCAACGAGCAGCTCTGGATTGGCCATTTCGATATCTGGAACAAGGAGGGGGTGGTGCTGTTTCGCAATTCCCACCTCCTCACTGGCGGTGCGGACGTGTCGCCCCAGCAATGCGAAGCGCTCCTGCGCTCGGCGACAGACAGTTGCGATCTTTATTACCAAGCATTCCAATTTGTTGTCTGGGCTGGCAAGAGCGCAGCAGATGCCTTGAGCCACGTGATGTTTGAAACGGTGGGCGAAGCGTGAGCGCATCCTTGCGTGATGTGGGCCCGGTCATGCTGGTTGGGGCCGGCAAGATGGGGCTGGCTCTGGCCCAAGGCTGGCTCGATAGTGGCCTTCCGCCTGCCAATCTGGTGCTTGTGGATCCTCAGCCCAGCGCTGCCGCGCGTGAACTTGCCGACGATTACGGTCTGGTGATCAACAACGAAGCGGTTGGACTCCAGCCAAATGTCCTGGTGCTGGCAGTCAAACCGCAAGTGATGGACCCTGTGCTCGCCGGGCTGTCACCGGTGATCGGCAACCATACCCTAGCTATTTCGATTGCTGCAGGCATCGACCTGAAGCGCTTAACGCAAGGCCTTGGCATGGGTAGCGTCGTGCGCTCCATGCCCAATACGCCTGCGCAGATTGGCAAGGGTATAACCGGCGCTGTTGCGGCTGTTGAAGTCAGCCAGGCCAGCCGCGGCGTTGCCGATGCGCTGCTGCGTGCCGCCGGTCCTGTTGTGTGGCTCGACGATGAGTCGCAGATCGACGCGGTGACTGCCGTTTCAGGCTCAGGGCCTGCCTATGTCTTCCACCTGGTGGAAGCGCTTGCCGAAGCGGCACGTCAGCAGGGATTGCCTTCCCTCATCGCTGATCGATTGGCGCGTCAGACTGTGATCGGTTCGGCCGCCCTGCTCGAAGCCGATCCGGCACCGCCCTCCGTGCTGCGGGAGAACGTGACGTCGCCCAACGGCACAACGGCTGCAGCGCTGTCGGTGCTGATGGGTGAAGGGGGGTTGACCGATTTGATCGGGCGCACGGTGGAAGCCGCCCGCCAGCGCAGCGAAGAACTGGGGCGTTCCTAGTCAGCTTGATGGTGGAGCGCGTTCACCCCAGGCGACGCGCCCCTTTGCAGATGTGGCTCAAGCCGCGGTCAGGTTATCCGC
>CAKTFF010000278.1 GCA_934553185.1 uncultured Devosia sp. | reverse complement strand
GCTTCCCGTCGATTGCGGTCAGCACCGGCACCAGAAGAGCCAGGACGGCGATCAGAAGGAGGGCATGCAGCACGAGCAGAGTTTGGGATCGGGTCATGCGGGCTCAAGGCAACAGGGTCATTGCTCTTTTCAATGATCGGCAGCCGAGAGGCAATGGTGGATTGGGGGCGCGAGTGGCGGGTCTCTCCACAGCGGAGCGCATGGCGAGAGGCCCTCGGGTCAAGCCCGAGGGAAGCGATTGTGGATTGGATGGATTGTGCCCATTCGGGCTACGCTCATCTCGCCGGTCCGGGTCCAATTGTGCGCTGTGATCGGGAAACGTGGACGATACCCATTGTTCCCAAACACACAGTTGCGGCCCTCGGGCTTGGCCCGAGGGTCTCTCCGAATGCGGCGCGTGTGGCGAATGGCCCTCGGGTCAGGCCCGAGGGGAGCGATTGTGGGTTGGGATAATCGACGTTCTATCCAGCCAAAGCTCAGTTCGTCGGGCCGCGTTCCACCAGTTCGAAATCGTCGGCGGCCAGATCGACCTTGAGGGCCAGGTGCTGGCGGTCGAGTTCGGCAAGCCAGGCGGTCCATGAGCAGGGGCTCATGCCGTCATCCTGCGAGTCATGCTGCAGCTTGGCGCGCTTTTGAAAGCTGAGCTTGAGCTGCGCGCGTTCTTCGCCGAACCGGTTGCGCACCCGCGCAATAGCCGGAATGCCATGGCGGTCCGATACCCAGTTCTGGATGTCGCGATGGCGTGTCAGTGTGTGGATCTGTGTCATTGGCCTCCCCTCCAATTCAAGTTCTTATAACCACATGGAATGCACCCGGCTTTCCACCGGTTCCATACCAATTGTTAACTTTCGAGTTCGGTCGCGAGCCGCAGCGCGATCATCTCCTCTCCGGTAAAGTAGCGAAGCTGGTTTGGCGGTGTTTGCAGCGCATGGAGCCACAAAGCCGGGTCGACGCCCATTTCGGTGAGATAGCTGATGATCTCACCCGTGGTGGACTGCGCGTCGCTCATGGCGGTGCCTGCGGCCTTCAAGGCATCCACGGGAGAACCGCCCAAGGCTGCGGCATAGATCTGGTGAACGCCGATGGCGGCACCCTCGCCGGCGATGCGGCGCGTGCCTGCGGCAAAGATCAGCGGGCAGGACGAGGCACAAAGCGAGCCGGCCGCGACCCTGGTATCAAGGCCGCTTTGGTGGACAAGACTGCCGATGGCGAGTGCATCCACGACCGATCCTCCTGGCGAATCGAGAACCACAGTTTGCGCGTATTCGCCCCGCTGGGCAATCTCGCTGGCAAAGCGCTCGGCCGAACCCGGATCGATCGTGCCGGTGAGCCGGAGGACGCCGCCGGTTTCGAGCGCAATGGCGAGCGGCTGGTCAAGAAGATCGGGGCTGGTGGTGACATCGGGGCTTGGCCCTTCGCTCGGCCCGGCCGGATCGAAGGGCGGCAGAATGGGCTGCTCGGGTATGGGCAGCGACTCGCCCTGGGCGGTGAGCTCGCGATAATCCACAAACAGCACCGAGGCGGTGCCGATCAACAGCGCAAAGAAGGCAACGCGCAGGATATTGCCGTCATCGGCGGCTGCAAAACGCTCGACCAGGCGCCTGTAGAAGGGGCCTCGGCCTTCAGCGGCGCGGCTATTGGCACCGGTCTTCACAGCGGACGCGGGCTATCGTTGCGCTTGCGCTGTGCGGCGTCGATGGGCGTGACGGTGCCATCATCTTGGGGCAGCTCGGCCACCAGCGGCGGCGCCGGGTCAGCAGCGGGCACCGGTTCGGGTTGAGGTTCGACGATGCGGGGCGCGCCGGTGGACACATCGATGCCCGCCGCTTCCATTTGCCGATACAGCGCCATGGCCCGCAGCATTTCCGCGGCGGTGATGTTTTCCGCTTCCTCGAGCGACTCGGAGTCGCGGCGCATGGCGTCGTTGACGATCATCAGCACCAGAACCAGCACCACGGGAAGGAGGTCGATGGAAATGGCGCCAGCCCAGCTGGGGATGAAGTCCTGCCAATAGCGCAGCACAGCTTCAGCACTCGACAAGGGCACGAAACGGCGCTGCTCGACCGGTTCGGTGAGAAGGATTTCGTCGGCGGCGGTGCTGAGGGCTGCCGACTGGGCGGCAACGGACGCGCGCACGGTTTCAATGACCTGGTTCTGCCGATTGGCCAGGTCCCCCACGGCGCCATCGGCCACCGGCGCGATGAAGCCGGCGCTGAGATCGTCCGAAGCGCGGCGGACGGACGCGGCCACGCCGGTCTGCTGCAAAGCGGCGATCACGGCGGTCAACTGTACCGCTTCGGCCTGAAAACTATCGGCGCGCGGCTCGATCGCGCCGGGGGTCGAAACCAGTTCGCGCATGGTGGCAAGCCGGGCCGAGCCTTGCTCGAACTGCGCGGCAACCGCGTCGCGCGACGCGGTAATGGTTTGGGCCAGCTGGTTCATCTGCGCGCCCATCTGGGTCAGCAATTGCACGACGCTGCCCGAACCGGTGGTGCCGGTCAGGGCGCCCGATTCCCGCTCATCGGCGGCAAGGCCGGAAAAGCGTTCGGCGGCGCGCTGCACGTCGGGCAGCAGCGACTGGGCGGACAGGGCATTGGCATGGGCGCGGTCAAGGTCTTCGGCATAGCCCTGAAGCGTCACCGCCATATGCTGCTCGGTGGCGGCCGAGCCGGCAAGCGCGGCGGCATTGAGCCAGGAACTCATGGCCATGATCATCAGGCACCCGATCGCCATGGTGACAAACAGGGCGGCGCGCTGCACCCCGCTGGTCACCAGCGGCACGAAGCGCAGCATGAAGCTCCAGAAGGCATAGATCGCCACCGAAACGGCGGCCGAATAGATGATGGCGGCAAAGAACACAAAGGTCGCCGAGCCATCAAGAATGCCGCGCACGCCCAGATAGGTGTAAACGCCCGAGGCGAGCGCGAGAACCGCCAGGGCAAAGCGGGTCATTGTCTCGACGCCCTTGACGGTTTCGTTGAGGCGGTAAGCGTTCGGCTTGAGCTGCATATGCGACAGGGCCCCAGATTTCACCGGGACACTAACAGGACGATGGCGGCGGAAAAGGGGCGTGGCAGAGCGACTATCTCATACCAGTGCGGAGCTGCAATTCCACACGGGCCTTCGCTTGCTGATCTTCCAATGAACTCCCCACCAGTTGGGGCTCCCCTTGGTCGACAAGTGACGCGTGCGATCCTGCCGTTACAGTGGCAGCCCTTGCTATTGATTGAACAGCTCCTACAATCAAAAGAGTATATCC
The DNA here is from genome assembly GCA_934553185.1 of uncultured Devosia sp. Classification (GTDB taxonomy): domain Bacteria; phylum Pseudomonadota; class Alphaproteobacteria; order Rhizobiales; family Devosiaceae; genus Devosia. The sequence continues at coordinate 501 of CAKTFF010000278.1, read as the reverse complement.
CAGGAAACAAAATTGCTGAGAAACTGCACCTGAATGGAAGTTGAATAATGGAACATCATCAAACCCATTGATCGATGTTCCAAACAAGAGAAAGACCCATCCAAACATGGCGGTGATTACGCCGATAACCATCGTAATATTCCACCTCATCTTAAAGTCTCCTTATTGGTGTGCGGTTGCGTTTGCCTCTACCGCCACGTCCAAAGCCACTTCCACCATGTCGCGGAGGGACGTTTGGCGCTGGTCGGCGTCGATTTCTTCCTTGGTGATGAGGCAATCGGTCATGGTGCAGATGGCGAGCGCGCGGACACCGAAGCGGGCGGCGAGGGTGTAAAGCACTGCCGCTTCCATTTCGACGCCGATCACCCCGTGTTGGGGCAAGGTGTCGTAACCGGCGATCCCGTCCTGGTGGTAGAAGATATCCGAGCTCAGCATATTGCCGGCATGAAAGCGCATTCCGGCCGCTTCGGCCTTGTCGGCAGCGGCGCGCAACAGGGCAAA
>CAKTFF010000277.1 GCA_934553185.1 uncultured Devosia sp. | reverse complement strand
ATGCGTCACATTCGCCTCCCGGGGTCTGCGCCATTCTGCGCTTGGGCGAGCAACGAGGTGGGTGAATTTTGGTTCCGGCAAGGCGAAGACAGGCTAGCCGACCGGCAGAACGTCCACGGATTGGCGCGCCTCGTGTGAGCCGTGCGTCTTGAGAACCCCAACGATCGGGGAGATATCGGCATAGTCGCGTCCATGGCCGATGGCGATGTGATCGGCGCCGGCGATAATGGCGTTGGTGGGGTCAAACTCGAGCCAACCCATATGCTGGCCGCACCAGACGCGCACCCAGGCATGCATGGCATCGGCGCCTTCCAGTCGCGGCTTGCCCGGAGGAGGGGTGGTGCGCAAAAAGCCCGAAACATAGGCGGCGGGCACGCCCAAGCCGCGAAGCCCCGCGATCATCACGTGGGCGAAGTCCTGGCAGACGCCGCGGCGCAGGCTGAAGGCTTCAGCCGGGCTGGTTTGAACATCGGTGGCCTTCGTGTCGTAGCGAAAGTCGCGATGGATGCCCATGCACAAGGCCAAAGCTGCCGCCCGCACCGATGTAGCGCCGCGGGTTGTTTCGGCAGCGTAGCGGGTGATGGCATCGTCGAGCGGCACGCGGGACGATCCGGCGATGAAATGGTGCGGGCTGCCCGGCTCGAGGGACCACAAGCGCCCCATCTCGCTTCGCAGTTGCGCGATCGTGGGCGATAAGTCGGCGACGGCAGGGCGCTCTTCCACCTGCACCCGCGCCGCAAGACGAATGGAGAGCTGGTCATGGGGCTTGCGGAAGCTCAGCGTCGTGACGGCATTGCCGAAAAAGTCGGTGAAGCTGCTTTCCCGCTCGGGCTGAGGATCAAACGAGAGGGAAGCGGCGACAAGCCGCTGCGTGCCCCTGATGGTTGAAGGCGCAACGCGGATCAGGTGCCGTCCACCCTGGACAGGCGTGTCGTAGTCATAGTGGAGGGCGAGCCGGATGTCGTAAAGCACGGGTGTTCACACGAAATATGCAGCGGCGACAAGGCTCGACAGCGTGCCGATGTCGCCGGCGAGTTTATTGAGGCGTTCAGCGGTCATATCCTCCGGATCGGCCACGCGCAGCTCGGTTTCGATCTGCAGCGCTGCCTTGGCGGCTGGGGACAGTTGACCGGCCTCGATACCGTCGGGCAGCGTTTCGATCTGGGTGCGCAGCTCCACGATCTGGAACAGCACGGAGCGGGGATTGAGCGGGTCGAGCGCCAGCAGATCAACGGCGCTTTGCGGGCCGGCGCTGACCGAGTAGCGGCGGCGATGCGACATCACGCTGTCGCCAATTTCGAGCAACATTTCAAGCGACCCCTCAGGCGCCTCCTCGTTCGTCAGATATCCGACGATGCGCGCGATCTGTATGGCGCGCTCCAGCCGCCGGCCCAGTTCAAGAAAGCGCCAGCCGGCAAAGCGATACATGTTTTCATGCACCAGGCCAGAAAACCCGGCCAGCTTGCGCAGCAGCACCGTCATGGCCCGTGCGGCGTCATTGCCGGGCTGCACGCTTTGGGCAAAGCGGCGGGCGGTGTTAGCGAGATCGTTGAGGGCCAGCCAGCCATCGGGGGAGAAGCGGTCCCGGATCTGGCTGGCGCTATGCAGCGCGCTGTTGATCGACCCCAGCAAGCCCTGCGGCATGGGCTCTGCGGCATCGACGTCGATGCTTTGAAGGAACGCCGCGCAATGGGTCAGAATGGGCAGGTCGGCCTTGCCCGTTTCCGCTAGGCGCACATGAAAGGCGCGCAGAATACGCACGGTGGCTTCGGACCGCTCGGTATAGCGGCCCAGCCAGATGAGGTTATCGGCGGCGCGGCTGGGCAGGCTGCCCGGTTCATTGCGGACGAGCTTTTCGCCCCGCTGGGGCAGAAGCGATACCTGCTCCACCGGCGCGTCGGACAGCACCCAGACGTCGGCGGCGTGGCCGCCCCGCTGCATGGTGATGGCGCCCGGATCAAGGCTCGAGCCGATCCGCGCCAGGCCACCGGGCATGATGGTCCAGCCATCCTTCGTGCGCGCCGCATAAACGCGCAGGGTTACCGGGCGGGGCTCAAGGCGCCCTCCGGCATAAACCGGCGCGGTGGACAGCTGAACCGGCTCCTGTCCGACATAGTCGCCGCTGCCCTGTCGGATGCGCTCAAGCAGGGAGGCCTTGTCTTTTGGCGGGATCGTTGATCCTGGAACGGTGCCACGAAGATCGTCGAAGGGCAGGGTGGTCGAAAAAGCGGGGCCGATCAGAAGCTTGTCGAAATTGGCTAACACATGCTCGCGCTCGCCGGGCTGGCCGCACCACCAGGTGGCGATGGTGGGCAGTAGAAGGTCTTTGCCCAAGAGCTTGTTCGCTATGCGGGGCAGACAAGCGCCAAGCGCCCGCGTTTCCAGCAGGCCCGTTCCCAGCGCATTGATCATCGAGATCGAGCCATGCCGCAGGGCTTCCACGAGGCCAGGCGTACCGATGCGGCTGTCGTAGCGCAGCTCGAGCGGGTCAAGGAAGTTCGCATCGACGCGACGCCAAAGGACGCTGACGGGCTTCAGCCCGGCAATGGTGCGCACCATGACGCGGTCGTTCTCGACCACCAGGTCTTCGCCCTCAAGCAACATCAGCCCAAGGTAGCGGGCAATATAGGCATGCTCGAAATAGGTCTCGTTGAGCTGGCCGGGCGTCAGGATGCCGACACGGCCGCCGCTTGCGTCAGCCTCGGCAAACAATGCATCGCGGAAGCTCCGGAAAAAGCCTGCGAGCCGATGCACATTCATGTCGGCATAGATGTCGGCAAGCGCCCGCGTGGTGGCGACACGGTTTTCCAAGGCAAAGCCGGCGCCGGACGGGGCCTGCGTGCGATCCCCCAGCACCCACCACTCTCCGTTAGACCCGCGGCCGAGTTCAAAAGCACAGAAATGCAGGTAATGCCCGCTGACCGGCTTGATCCCCACCAGGGGGCGCAAGAATTCAGCGTTGCGGGCGATCAGGTCCGGCGGCAGCAGGCCCTGCTGGACAAGGCTGTTGTCGCCGTAGATGTCGGCGATAACGGTTTCAAGCAGTTCGGCGCGTTGCACGAGGCCGGCGCTTATGCGGTCCCAGTCGGCTTGCGCGATCAACAGAGGCACATGGGCGAGCGGCCAATCGCGCTCCTTGCCCTCAGCATTGTCATATTTGCGGTAAAAGACTCCCGCATCGCGCAGATACTGGTCGGCGCGGCCAAATCGCAGGTTAAGCTCGCCTGCGCCCAAGGCGTCGAACGCGGCGATCAGTTCGCGCCAGCCCGGACGGATCGTGCCGTCGGCATCCATCATCTCGTCGGGAATGCCGGGCTGAAGCTGGTACCCGGCAACGATGCCGGGGCGCGACGATGGCGTGCCGAGGGACTGGGGATTGTGCATTGTCGATTACCAGGGCCGGGGCGGGCGACGGAGGTCCAGGGTCAGCGGGAACTCGTCCGCCGGCCGTTCGGGGTGAAGCGTATAGCCGCCAGGGGTATGATTGCCAGCGATGAACCGGGCCAGCCGCCGTGCCTCGGCCTCGTTGCCGTTGACGGGGAAGGTGTCATAGGAGCGCCCGCCGGGATGGGCGACATGATAAACGCATCCGCCCACTGGCCTCCCAGTCCACAAATCGTGGATGTCGAACACCAGCGGCGTATTGACCGGCAATTGCGGATGAAGGCCGGAGGCGGGCTGCCAAGCCTTAAAGCGCACGCCGGCCACCGATGTGCCGGCCATACCAGTAGGGCGGAGCGGCACGGGTCGGCCATTGCAGGCAATCGCGTAGCGCTCGGGGT
>CAKTFF010000276.1 GCA_934553185.1 uncultured Devosia sp. | reverse complement strand
GCGCGAGCTGATGGCGGACAGCCGGGCGCGGCTTTTTGTGCTGATCTGGGTGGTGCTGAATGCGGCCGTTCCCTTGCTGCCGCTGGTCACGGGCACGCAGATGTCGGTCGCCTGGCAGGCGCATCTGGGCGGGTTCTTTGCCGGGCTGCTGATGGTGGGTTTGTTTGAGCGGCGGCATTAGAGGCGTTGCTGGTCGATCGAGCCTAAGCGATGGCCACGAGATCCAGGTCGTGCTCGCCCAGGGTGACTACGTCGCCTATGGCGCGGCCCATCAGCAGGCGCGCCAGCGGGGAAACCCAGGAGATAGTGCCCGCGCTCGGGTCGGCTTCGTCCTCGCCGACGATGCGATAGCGCATGGTGCGGCCGTCATCGCGCTCGACGGTGACGGTGCTGCCGAAGTGGACCACCGCGCTGGATGGTGGTTCCGGCATGACCTGGGCCGTACGCAGGCGTTCGCTATAATAGCGCAGGTCGCGGACCGGTGCAGCAGACTGGCGGCGGCGCTCGTTGATGTCCTCGATCAGGGCCGCTTCATCGTGAGCCTGGCGGGCGGTGTCAAACTGATGCTGGAGGGCGGCAAGGCCGGTCGCAGTGACCAGGTTGGGTTCGGGCGAGATCGGCCGGTCCGGGAGCACGGTTTCGGCTGCGGTCTCGGCGCTGTCTTCCTTGGTGAAGGCGACGCTCATGTGTAGACCTGATCCGGATCAAACAGCGTGGGAAGGCCGCGGTCTTCCAGCGTCACTGCTTCGCCGTTCACCACCGCGCGGCGGTAGAAGCAGGTCTTGCGGCCCGTGTGGCAGGCGGCTCCACGGCCGGTCTGATTAACGAGGAGAACCAGCGCGTCCTGGTCGCAGTCGGTGCGGATCTCGACGACCTCCTGCAACTCGCCCGAGGTTTCGCCTTTTTTCCAGAGCTTGCCACGTGAGCGCGACCAGTAGTGGGCAATGCCGGTCTCGAGCGTCAGCCGCAGCGCTTCGCTGTTCATGTGCGCAAGCATCAAGACGTCATTGCTGCCTGCCTCAACGGTGACGACGGTGACGAGGCCCGCTGCATCAAAGCGCGGCGCAAAGGCTGCGCCTTCCTCCAGGTCGGCATGGGACAGCGTCGTCGGGTCGGTGAAGGCGATCGGCATCAGCGGCGGACCATCGCGTAGAAACGATCTTGCTCGCTCCGGTCCTCAGCGAAAACGCCGGTGAACCGGTGGGTAATGGTGGCGGCGCCGTGGGCGCGCACGCCGCGCATGGACATGCACATATGCTCGGCCTCCAGCATAACGGCGGCGCCGCGCGGGCCTAGATGCTCGTTGATGGCGTCGATGATCTGGGCCGTCAGGTTCTCTTGCGTCTGGAGGCGACGGGCAAAGACGTCGACCAGGCGGGCCAGCTTGGAGAGCCCGACGACGCCGTCATGGGGCAGGTAGGCGATGTGGGCCTTACCCACAAACGGCACCATGTGGTGTTCGCAGTGGGAGGAGAACGGGATGTCCTTGACGAGGACGATGTCGTCGTAGCCGCCCACCTCGCGAAAGGTTTTGCTGAGGATCTCGCCTGCGTCCTGGCCATAGCCGCTGAAGAATTCGCCATAAGCGCGCGCGACACGGGCTGGGGTGTCCAGCAGGCCTTCGCGCGTAGGATCGTCGCCGGCCCAGGCCAGCAGCGTGCGCACAGCGGCCTCGGCCTGCTCGCGCGTCGGACGTTGCACGGGCGATGGCTGGGTCAGTTGCGTGACAGCAAGGGGCTTGGTGCGGGCATCCATGGTGGCTCCTTTACGCCCGGCAACATAGAGCGCCATGGCGAGTGTGGACCGAAAGGCATCTCTGGCCCTCGCAGTCCGCATTGGACCCATTATATAGAAGCGGTTGAGCAAGCGACAAGAAAGAGCGTTGGTGGCTAATGGAGCTTAGCGATCTTTATTCGGCCAAGATACTCGACCTAGCGGGCAATGCGGCGCAGCCGGGGCGTCTGCCGTCGCCCGACGCCTCAGCGCGCAAGGTGAGCCGGGTGTGCGGCTCGGTCGTGGAAGTGGACATCGTGGTACGCGACGACGTGATCGTGGAGTACGGGCAGGCGGTGTCCGCCTGTGCGCTCGGGCAGACCTCGGCTGCTGTTGTTGCCCGCGAGATCGTCGGGACAGAGACCGGCGCGTTCCGTCAGGTCGCCGCGGAGATGCGGGCCATGCTGCAAAGCGATGGCCTGCCGCCAACGGGAAAGTGGAACGATCTGCGGTATCTGGAACCGGTACGCGATTACAAGGCGCGGCACCAATCGACGCTGCTGGTGTTTGATGCGGTGGTTGAGGCGCTGGACAAAGTCGAGTCCGATCAACGCGTTTCGGCTGCGGATTGATGAATCGAATCACGGGCGTTTTCTGGAGCGTGGTGGACCTGCCGTTCAAACTCGTTTCGGTGCTGCTGATCACGATCTATCGCTATTCGCTGTCGATGTTTGCCGGACGATCGTGCCGGCACCTGCCGACCTGCTCGGAGTATACGCGCGACGCAATCTGGCGGTTCGGCTTCTGGCCGGGCGGCTGGATGGGGGCGGGGCGGGTGTGGCGCTGCCGGCCAGGCGGTACGCACGGCTATGATCCGGTTCCGGAGGCTGTGCCTGCCGATGCGCGGTGGTGGCGACCGTGGGATTATGGGCGGTGGCAGTAAGTGCGGTGCCACGCCCTCGTGGTTCGACGGGCTCACCATGAGGGCTACTTTTAACTAAGTGCTTCAGCAGCCCTCATGGTGAGGCGCGGAGCGAAGCGGAGCCTCGAACCACGAGGGCGTGGCATTGGGCTGGCACGGGCTGAAAACCGTGATAGACAGCGGCGCTGTAGCATTTGTTGCGCCGACTTTGTGCAACACAAAAATTCGGAGTTTTCCCATGACGATCAAGGTGACGTTTCCCGACGGTGCAGCTCGCGACTTTCCGCGTGGCACCACTGGGACCACCGTGGTCGAGGGGATCTCCAAGTCGCTGGCCAAAAAGACCGTGGCGATGCGCTGGAACGGCGTGCTGAGCGATCTTTCGGATGTGCTGGAGGATGACGGCCGCATCGAGTTCGTCACGCGAGACTCTGGGTCAAAGGACGTGCTGGAATTGATCCGGCACGACACGGCGCATGTGCTTGCCGAAGCGGTGCAGGAGCTGTGGCCGCAGACGCAGGTGACGATCGGTCCCGTGATCGAGAACGGCTTCTATTACGATTTCAAGCGCGATGAGCCGTTCTCGGAAGAGGACTTTCCGGCCATCGAAAAGAAGATGGCCGAGATCATCGAGCGCGGCGCAGCCTTCACCAAGGAACTGTGGACGCGCGATCAGGCCAAGGCCTTTTTCAACGCGCGCGGCGAAAACTTCAAGGTCGAACTGGTGGATGCCATTCCCCCTGACCAGTCGCTCAAGATGTATAAGCAGGGCCAATGGATCGACCTGTGCCGTGGCCCGCATATGCGCTCGGTCAAGGATGTGGGCACGGCGTTCAAGCTCACCAAGGTTGCCGGCGCGTACTGGCGCGGGGACAGCAACAATCCGGTGCTGAGCCGCATCTATGGGACGGCTTTCGCCACGCGCGAGGAGCTCGACGCTTACCTTCACATGGTGGAAGAGGCGGAAAAGCGGGACCACCGCCGCATCGGGCAGGAAATGGACCTCTACCACTTCCAGCCTGAGGCTCAGGGCTCAGTGTTCTGGCACCCCAAGGGTTATGTGCTCTACAACCAGATGGAAGCCTATATCCGCCGCCGGCTGAACGGCTCGGGCTATGTCGAGGTCAAGACGCCGCAACTGATGAGCTCCAAGTTCTGGGAGCAGTCGGGCCACTGGGGCAAGTAT
>CAKTFF010000275.1 GCA_934553185.1 uncultured Devosia sp. | reverse complement strand
CGTTAACTGCTAGACATAAGGGGCAAGATCCGCTCGGAAAGCGCGGTGTTCATGTTCAACGATGCCGGCTCGCCAACCCTGGTCAAGGACGAAGGCGAAACGCGGGCGCTCTATGTGCTGATGCCGATGCGTGTTTGATTGGCTGCTGTCGAAACGCGATGCCTCCCTTCTCCCCTTGAGGGAGAAGGTGCCCGAAGGGGGGATGAGGGGTGTGCGATCGTGAAGTCAGCGGTGCCGCCTGCATCACACCCTCAGCCGTCTTGGCTGCGCCGGTCCATCCTCACCGTTGAGGGGAAGGAGCAGGCAGGACCATGAACCGCCATCTTTCCCGCATCCGCCTGTCCAGCTTCCGCAATTACACCTCAGCCGCGCTGGACCTTGATCACCGCCATGTCGTACTGACCGGCCCCAATGGCGCCGGCAAGACCAACCTGCTTGAAGCAATTTCCGTCCTGTCCCCCGGTCGCGGCCTGCGCGGAGCAAGCTTTGAGGCGCTGCAGGCTCAGGGCAGCGACACGGGCTGGGCAGTCGCGGCGACGGTCGAGACCGATGATGGGCCTGCCGACATCGGCACGGGCGGGCTTCCGGAAGGCGGCCGGCGCGTGCGCATCAACGGCGCCAATGCTCGCTCGATCGAGGCCATGAGCGATTACCTGCGCGTCCTTTGGCTGACCCCCTCCATGGATGGGCTGTTTTCCGGCCCGGCGGGAGACAGGCGGCGCTTTCTTGATCGCTTGGTAACGACGCTCATCCCGTCCCATTCGGCAGCGGTGGGCGATTACGAAAAGGCCATGCGCCAGCGCAATCGGCTGCTGGAGGAGGGTGGCGACCCGGCTTGGTTGACGGCCATTGAAAGGCAGATGGCCGAGCTTGGCGCCTCCATTCACCTGGCGCGCACCGACAGCCTCGACCATCTCCAGGCCTTGATCGATCAAGGGCTAGACGACCCAGGCTTTCCCGCAGCGCATCTGGCGCTAACGCCCCTCTTTGCCGACAGCGTTGAACCCCATGCCTCCGCGCAACTGGAAACAGCTCTGGCCGATGCTTGGCAAGGAGGACGTGCCCTTGATCGGGCTGCCGGACGCACCATATCAGGACCACACCGGGTCGATCTTGATGTCACCTATCGCCAGAAAGCCATGCCGGCGGCTCTGGGCTCAACGGGCGAGCAAAAGGCGCTGCTGATCGGACTGATCCTGGCCCATGCGCGTCTGGTGCGACTGAGGACGGCAATCACGCCTTTTCTCCTGCTGGATGAAATCGCTGCCCATCTTGACCCCGACCGCCGTCGCGCTCTGTTTGAGGCGCTCGACGGGCTGGGCACGCAGTGCTTCCTGTCGGGCACCGACCCAGTTCTCTTTGAGGCTTTAGGGGGGCGGGCGCAGAGACTCACAGTACACGACGGCAGGCTGACGCGGGAGTAACTCGGCGCCGATTCAAGTCTCTTGAAGCCGGAACTTGGTGCCACGCTCTTGTGGTTCGACCCACTTGCAAAAGCGGCTGCTAGAAACCGCGTTGGCTCTCAGAAACGGCCAATGTGCTTGGGCTTAACACCCCATTCCGATACAACAAACCGACGATCAAACCCATGATTCGGACCCCATGACCGACAACCAGATTTCCGATCCCAACGATTATGGCGCCGACAGCATCAAGGTGCTCAAGGGGCTCGACGCGGTGCGCAAGCGCCCGGGCATGTATATCGGCGATACGGATGACGGCTCGGGTCTTCACCACATGGTCTATGAGGTGGTGGACAACGCCATCGATGAAGCGCTGGCCGGCCATGCCGACCTGGTGACCGTCACGCTCAATCCCGACGGCTCGGTCACCGTGATCGACAATGGTCGCGGCATTCCCACAGGCATCCACAAGGAAGAGGGCATTTCGGCAGCCGAGGTCATCATGACCCAGCTCCATGCCGGCGGCAAGTTCGACCAGAACAGCTATAAGGTTTCGGGCGGCCTTCATGGCGTGGGCGTGTCGGTGGTCAATGCCCTGTCGCAATGGCTCAAGCTCAAGATCCGCCGCGACGGCAAGATCTTCGAAATGAGCTTCACTCATGGCGATTCTGATGCGCCCCTCGAGCAGACCGGCGCTTACGAGGAAGACAAGCAGCCCGGCACCTATGAAGGGCGCTCCGGCTCGGCCATCACCTTTTTCCCGTCGGCTGAAACCTTCACCATGGTGGAGTTCGACTTCAAGACGCTGGAGCATCGCCTGCGCGAGCTGGCCTTCCTCAATTCCGGCGTTCGCATTCTCCTCAACGACCTGCGCCATCCTGAGCCGGTCAATGTCGAGCTGTTCTATGAAGGTGGTCTGGAAGCCTTCGTCCAGTATCTCGACAAGTCCAAGGCGCCCGTGGTCGACCGCCCGATCACCATGATCTCGGAAAAGGACGGCATTACCGTTGAAGTGGCGCTGCAATGGAACGACAGCTACCACGAAAACGTCCTGTGCTTCACCAACAACATCCCCCAGCGCGATGGCGGCACCCACCTTGCCGGCTTGCGCGGCGCCTTGACGCGCCAGGTGGTCGGCTATGCCGAAGCCTCAGGCATCTCGAAAAAGGAAAAGGTGACGCTGACCGGCGACGACACGCGCGAAGGGCTGACCTGCGTCCTTTCGGTCAAGGTGCCTGACCCCAAATTCTCGTCCCAAACCAAGGACAAGCTGGTCTCCTCCGAAGTGCGGCCAGTGGTCGAGAACATCGTCAACGATAAGCTCGGCCAGTGGTTTGAAGAACACCCCAACGAGGCCAAGGTGATCGTCGGCAAGGTGGCCGAAGCCGCCGCCGCTCGCGAAGCGGCCCGCAAGGCGCGCGAACTGACCCGCCGCAAGGGCGCGCTGGAAATCTCCTCGCTGCCTGGCAAGCTCGCCGACTGCCAGGAGCGTGATCCTGCAAAATCGGAGATCTTTATCGTCGAGGGGGACTCTGCTGGTGGCTCCGCCAAGCAGGGGCGTGACCGCTCCAATCAGGCGGTCTTGCCGCTGCGCGGCAAGATCCTCAACGTGGAACGCGCCCGCTTTGACCGCATGATCTCGTCGGACCAGGTGGGTACGCTGATCACGGCGCTGGGCACCGGCATCGGCCGCGAAGAATTCAACGCCGACAAGCTGCGTTACCACAAGATCATCATCATGACCGACGCCGACGTGGACGGCGCCCATATTCGCACGCTCCTGCTGACCTTCTTTTATCGGCAGACCCCGGAACTGCTCGAGCGCGGCCATATCTACATCGCCCAGCCGCCGCTCTACAAAGCCATGCGCGGCCGGTCAGAGCAGTACCTGAAGGACGAAGATGCGCTCAACGACTACCTGATCGAGGCAGGGCTCGAAGACGCCGTGTTCACCACGCGCGACGGGCACCAGCATGCCGGCGCGGACCTTCAAGGCATTGTTCAACAGGCCCGTCAGATCGTTAGTGCCATCGACAATCTCAACACCCGCTACAACCGCAGCCTTGTTGAACAGGCGGCGATCGTCGGTGGGCTCGATCCTGAAGGCCTCAACGATCCGGCGCGGATCGAAGGAACGATGGAGCGCATCGCCAGTCGTCTCGATCGCATTTCCGACGAGCTGGAGCGCGGCTGGTCCGGCGAGATCACCGACGAGGAAGGCCTCGCCTTTTCCCGCACGGTGCGTGGTGTGGCCGAGACCCACCAGCTCGACAAGCCGCTGCTCCAGTCCGCCGATGCCCGCAAGCTACGCCAACTGGCCGAGCGGCTCGACGAAATCTATGGCGGGGTCCCGACGCTCACGCGCAAGGGCGAAACCATCTCGATCTTTGGACCATCGTCGCTCTTCAAAGCCGTCACCGATTCCGGCCGCAAG